>JANNQY010000022.1:0-5448 GCA_031400995.1 Lysobacteraceae bacterium | reverse complement strand
GACTTCAGTCCCGATGCTCCTAGCCAGGAGCATCGGGACTGAAGTCCCTCCCACATTTCTTTTGGGGGCGCCGATACTATGGCGCTACGGAGGTCCCCATGACCCAAGCCCTGCACGTGATCATCCTCGCCGCCGGCGAGGGCAAGCGCATGAAGTCGCGCACCCCCAAGGTGCTGCAGCCCATCGCCGGGCGGCCGATGCTGGCGCACGCGGTGGACGTGGCGCGGGCGCTGGGCGCCGCCGGCATCCACATCGTCTATGGCCATGGCGGCGAGCAGGTGCGCGCTGCGTTCGCCAGCCAGCCCGACCTGCGCTGGGCCGAGCAGGCGCAGCAGCTGGGCACCGGCCACGCGGTGCAGCAGGCGCTGCCCGGCGTGCCTGATTCGGCCCGCGTGCTGGTGCTTTACGCCGACGTGCCACTGATCAGCGAAGGAACGCTGCGGCACCTGCTGGTGGCCGCCGACGCTGGCGCCGCGGTGCTTACCGAAACCTTGGCCGATCCCAGCGGCTATGGCCGAGTGATCCTTGACGGAAACGGCAACGTGCAGGCCATCGTCGAGCACAAGGATGCCGACGAAATGCAGCGCGCTGTGAAGCTGGTGAACACAGGGGTGGTGGTGGCGCCCGCAGGCGACCTCCGCCGCTGGCTGGGCAAGGTGCACAACCGCAACGCCCAAGGCGAGTTCTACCTCACCGATATCTTCGCGCTGGCACGCAGTGAAGGCCGCGCCGCAGCGCAGGCCGCCTGCCGCATCTCCGGCGAAGCCGAGGGCGCCAACGATCCGATGCAGCTGGCGCGGCTGGAGCGCGCCTACCAGCGCCGCGCCGCCGAGGCGCTGATGATGCAGGGCGCGCGGCTGGCCGATCCGGCGCGCTTCGACCAGCGCGGCGACGTGTCGGTGGGCAGTGATGTGGAAATCGACGTGGACGTGATTTTCGAAGGCAGCGTGTGGTTGGGCGACGGCGTGCGCATCGGGCCGTTCTGCCGCCTGCGCGACGTGGAGCTGGCGGCGGGCACCGTGCTCAAGTCGCACTGCGACCTGGAGGGCGTGATCACTCGCGGCGCCTGCACCATCGGGCCGTTTGCGCGCCTGCGTCCGGGTACTGACCTCGCGGAAGGCGTGCACATCGGCAACTTCGTCGAGACCAAGAAAGCACGGCTGGGTCCGGGCTCCAAGGCCAATCACTTGAGTTACCTGGGCGACGCCGAGATTGGCAGCGCGGTGAACGTGGGCGCCGGCACCATCACCTGCAACTACGACGGGGTGAACAAAGCCGTGACTACGATCGGCGATGGCGCTTTCATCGGCTCGAATTCTTCGCTGGTGGCGCCGGTGGCCATTGGCGAGGACGCCACCATTGGCGCTGGCTCGGTGATCACCAAGGATGCCCCTGCCGGCAAGCTCACGGTGGCGCGTGGCAGGCAGCAATCCCTCGACACCTGGCAGCGCCCCACCAAGAAGCCCTGACGCTCGCTCGTGTGGGAGGGACTCCAGTCCCGATAGCCCTTGGCCAAGAGCCATCGGGACTGAAGTCCCTCCCACAAAGGCTTTGGGCATCGGGACTGAAGTCCCTCCCACAGAGGTGGGGCAATCAGGCGGGCAGCACCATGGTGACCAGCAGGCCGCCGCCTTCGCGGTTGCTCAGGCTGATGCGGCCGCCGTGGGCCTCGGCGATTTCTCGGGCCAGCGCAAGACCCAGGCCGGTGCCGCTGCGTTTGGTGGAATAGAACGGCACCAGCGCGTTCGACAGCACGGCCTCGGACATGCCGCTGCCGCGGTCCATCACCTCCAGGCGCAGCCAGCCCGGCTGCCGGCGCACGCGCAAGCCGACGTCCGGCTCGGCCGAGCCCGACTCGTGGGCGTTCTTGAGCAGGTTCAGCAGCGCCTGTTCAATCTGCGCAACATCCAGACGCGCCGGTTCCTCGGGCAGTGCATCCATCACGGTGAAGCCAATCTGGCTGTGCAGTCGCTCCACGAACAGGGGCCAGTGCAGCGGCTCGAGCCGCGGCGTTGGTAGCTTGGCGAAATGCGCGTAGCCGCTGATGAAGCCCTCGAGATGCCGCGCGCGTTCTTCGATGGTCGCGAAAATGGACTCCAGTCGCTCGGTCTGCCCGCGCCGCGTGAGCTCCGCGCCCGAATGGGCCAGCGAGGCCACCGGCGCCAACGAATTGTTCAACTCGTGGCTGATCACCCGGATCACTTTCTTCCACGTCTGCACTTCCTGTCGCCTCAGCTCGGTGGTGAGCTGACGCAGCATCAGCAGCGACTGCGCGCGTCCGTTCAAGCGGAACTCGCGCCGGGCGATATGCCAAGTCTGTTCGTCGTCGTCGGCCCCTACCGCAAACAGACCGTCGCGCCCGGCCTGTACCGCCTCGCGCAGCGCCTCGGAGGCCGTGTCCAGCAGCGCGTCCAGCCGCTGGCCCTCCAGTCGCCGGCCCTCGTTGAGTTCGCGTCGCGCCGCCAGGTTGCCAAAGGTGATGCGGCCGGAGGGATCCACCAGCACCATCGCCACCGGCGTGTTCTGCACCATGGTGTCGAGCAGCAGCTCGCGCTGGATCAGCCCCAGGCGCTGCTCGCGCAGCGCGTCACCCAGCAGGTTGTGCGTGCGCACCAGATCGCCCAGCTCATCGTTGCCGCGCCAAGTGAGACCGAAGCTGAAATCGCCGTCGCGATAGCTGGCCACGGTGCCGTCCAACGCGCGGAACAGCGACAGCGTCGGCCGCACGGCCCAACGCGCCGTGGCGGCAACCACGGGCAGCATCAGCAGCAAGCTAATCGCGAATGCCGCCGTCGCGGACTGCAGCCACACGTGCAGCGCCAGCGCCAGCGCCACGGTTACTCCCATTAGGACGAACGCCAACGCCGCGAGGCGGCCTGCCAGCGACCGCCGTTGCCGGCGCGGCGTGCCGGACTCAGGCACGCGCGATGCCCAGCCGTTCCAGCCGCCGATAAAGCGCCTGACGGCTCAGCCCCAGCTCCGCCGCTGCCTGCGACAGCACGCCGTTGGCGCGGGCGATGGCCGCTTCGATGGCGGCGCGATCGGGCTCGGCGTCGGTCTGCGCTGCGGCGGCTGCCGCTGCGGCCGCCGGCAGGCCCAGGTCCGCCACGCTCACCTCGTCGCCCGCGCCCAACAGCAGCGCGCGCTGCACCGCGTTCTTCAATTCGCGCACGTTGCCGGGCCAAGCGTGCTGGCGCAGCGCGTTGCGCGCCGCCGGCGTCAGCTTCTTGGCGCCGCCCAGGAAATGCTCGGCGAGCGGCAGGATGTCGTCCGGGCGCTGCGCCAACGGCGGCACCCGCAGCTCGATCAGGTTGAGCCGGTAGTAAAGGTCTTCGCGAAACTGGCCGGAGCGGATCATCGCCGGCAGATCGGCATTGGTGGCGCTGAGCAGCCGCACGCGCACCTGCCGCTCGCGATTGCTGCCCAAGCGCTCGAAGCGCCCGGTCTCGAGCACGCGCAGGAGCTTCATCTGGCCGGCGGGCGGCAGGTTGCCGATTTCATCCAGGAACAGCGTGCCGCCGTCGGCCGCTTCGAACTTGCCTTCGCGCGCCTTGCCGGCGCCGGTGTAGGCGCCCGCTTCGGTGCCGAACAGCTCGGCTTCGATCAGCTCCGAGGGCAGGGCGCCGCAGTTGAGCGTGACGAAAGGGCCGGCCTTCACCGCAGAGTTGGCCTGCAGGATGGCCGCGATGCATTCCTTGCCGGCGCCGTTGGGCCCGCTGATGAGCACGGGCACGTCGGCGTGCGCCACTTGCGCCGCCAGGCCCAGCAGCTGCGCCATCGCGTCGTCGGCCCAGACTAGGCCGCGCAGGTCGAGCCGCTGCTCGATGCTGGCGCGCGTGCGCTGGCGCGCGCCGCGCTCGCGCGCCAGCAGCCGGTTGGCCTGGCCCAGTTCAATCAGGTTGGCTACCGACGCCATCAAGCGCGCGTCGTCCCAGGGCTTGCCCAGGTAATCGGCGGCGCCGGCCTTGATCAGGCTCACCGCCGCGTCCAGGTGCGTCCAGGCGGTGAGCAACACGATCGGCAGGTCGGGATGCGCTTGGCGGATGCGCCGGAACAGCGCCTCGCCGTCTTCGCCCGACGTGGTGTCGGCGCGAAAATTCATGTCTTGCACCACCAGGTCCACCGGCTGCGTAGTCAGTTGGCGCAGGCCCTCTTCGGGGCTGGCGGCATACAGCGTGTGGATATCGTGCAGCGAGAAAAGCACCTCGAGCGCCGTGGCGATCGCGGGGTTGTCGTCAATGACAAGAACCGTAGGCATGGCGGCAATTCTCACACACTGCGGGTGGCCACCGCCGGCGGTATGCCGGCGGCACGCCAGGCCGGACCCACCACCGCGGCCAGTCCCAGCAGCACCAGTGCGAGCGCACCCGCGCCCACGTAGCCCGGCGGCAGCCGGCCCAGGGCCAGGTCAGCCATCAGCAGCTGGTTGAGCGCGTAGGCCAGCACCGCACCCACGCCGACGCCCAGCGCGCTGATCAACAGGTTTTCGACCAGGAAATATTCCAGGATGTCGCGGCGGCGCGCTCCCAGCGCCCGGCGCACGCCGATCTGCTTGCGGCGCTGGCTCACCCACAGCGAGGCCAGGCCGATGATGCCGCCCGCGGTCATCACCAGCAGCAGCGTGATCACCAGCCCCAGGCCGCGGATCACCGTGCGCTCGCTGCGGTAGCGCGAAGCGCGCGTCTCGGCCATGGTGCGCGTTGATAGCACCAGCCGTCCGGGCACCTGCGGCTGCAGCACGCTGCGCGCTTCGCCCAGCACGCGATCCATCTGCGCCGGGTCCACGCGCACGGCGTACGTGAGCGAAGGTATCGCCATCCGCTGCGGGAAGATCACCGAGTGGGCCGGGTCGCCGCCCCAGCTCGTGCGCCCCCAGGGCGACACCAGCGCGTCCACCACGCCCACCACCTCCACGCCCGGCGCGCCGCGGCCGGCGTGGATGGTCTTGCCCACCGCCGACTCGCCGGGGAACAGCACTTCTTCCAGGCTGCGCGTGATCAGCGCGACGCGCGGGTACTGGGTGCTCAGGTCATCCCAGCGCAGCAGGCCCTGGTCTTCAGCGCGCAGGTCGCGCCCCGACACCAGCTGCAGGCCCAGCGTCTGGACGATGTTGGCGTCCGCGCGGTAGGTCGCAGCCGAGGCCGGTGAGTCCACCGCATCGGGGTCTGCCTGGAAACCGCTGTTGCTGCCCGACTGCGACAGCGGCACTTGGCTGATGTAGGACGCCGACAGCACGCCCGGAATGGCGCGCAGCCGCGCCACGTCGCGCTCGATCACGGCGCCTGTGACATCGGCCGTCTTGTCGGCGATGGCGACATACATCAAGCCGACCTCCACCGTGCCGCTGACAGTGGCCGCTTCGCGCAGACGCTGGTTCACGATGTAAAGCGCGTTGGCCAGGATAGCCAGCGTCAGCGCTATCTGCAGCGCGACCAGCAGCACGCCCGA
>JANNQY010000021.1:0-1674 GCA_031400995.1 Lysobacteraceae bacterium | reverse complement strand
GACTTCAGTCCCGATGCTCTTGGCCAAGAGCATCGGGACTGAAGTCCCTCCCACAAGGGCTTGGCGGCGCTACCATCGCGCCATGAGCACCCTCACCGTCGTCATCGCCGCCTACAACGAGCAGGCCGCGCTGCCCGTCATGCACCCCCGCCTGGCCCAGGTGCTGGACGGACTGGACCTGGATTGCCGCGTTCTCTATGTGGATGACGGCAGCCGCGACGGCCCTTGGGCGGTGCTGCAGCAGATCGCCGCCGGCGATCCGCGGGTGTCGCTGCTGCGGCTGGCGCGCAATTTCGGCAAGGAGCTGGCGCTCACCGCCGGGCTGGACCAGGTGCAGGGCGGCGCCGCGATCGTGCTAGACGCCGACGGCCAGGATCCGCCGGAGCTGATCCCGGCGTTCGTGGCGAAGTGGCGAGAGGGTTACGACGTGGTTTACGGCACGCGTTCGCGCCGCGAGGGTGAAACCTGGCTCAAGAGATTTACGGCCGCCGGTTTTTATCGAGTAATGCGCTGGCTGTCACAAACCGATATTCCGCGTGACACCGGCGACTTCCGGCTGATGTCCGCGCGCGTGCTGGACGCGCTGCGCCAGCTGCGCGAGCGCCAGCGCTTCATGAAGGGCCTGTTCACCTGGGTGGGATTCCGGCAGGTGTCGCTGCCGTATGAACGCGAGGCGCGCATGGCGGGCGCCACCAAATTCAACTATTGGCGGCTTTGGAACCTGGCGCTGGAGGGCATCACCAGTTTCTCCACCGTACCGCTGCGGCTGGCCACTTACGTGGGCGTTTTCACGGCGCTGGGTGCGTTCGCCTGGGGCCTGTGGATCATCGCGCGCACGGTGCTGTGGGGCGACCCGGTGGAAGGCTGGCCGTCGCTGATGACCGTCGTCCTTTTCCTCGGCGGCGTTCAGCTGGTGGCGCTCGGCATCATCGGTGAATATCTCGGCCGCCTGTACGTGGAAGCCAAGCAGCGCCCCCTGTACCTGATCAGCGACGTCCACTCCTACGCTTCCACCCCCATCATTCCCCAACCCCCTGTAGGAGGGACTTCAGTCCCGATGCTCTCCGGCGCAAAAAATCGGGACTGAAGTCCCTCCTACATGTGGCGCGGCCTGAGAAAGGCTCTGCCGGGCCGGTCATTTCCGCAGCCGGCAATCTGGGTTTATGATCAAACCGTGTTCAACGGAGGCCGGCGCCATGCGCAACGTGAACCAGATTCTGGAAGGCAAAGGCGGGCGGGTGGTATCCGTACCGAAGGAAGCGCCGGTGCTGGAGGTGATACGGCTGATGGCCGAGCACCGTATTGGTTCGGTGCTGGTGATGCGCGGCTCCGAATTGCTGGGAATCGCCACCGAGCGCGATTACGCCCGCAAGGTAATCCTGCAGGGCCGCTCGTCGTCCGACACGCCGGTGGAGCAGATCATGTCCAGCCCGGTGGTGAGCGTCTCGCCCACCGACACCGCCCAGACCTGCATGGAACTGATGACCGCGCGCAAGATCCGCCACCTGCCGGTGCTGGAGGAAGGCCGGGTACTCGGCATGATTTCGATCGGCGACCTGGTGAAGGCGGTTATCGAAGACCAGCAGCACGAGATCGCCCAACTGCAGCAATACATCGCCAGCTGATTGTTGGGCTGATGGTGGTGCTGCCACTGGGGCTGATTGCTTGGCTGAT
>JANNQY010000020.1:0-16539 GCA_031400995.1 Lysobacteraceae bacterium | reverse complement strand
CGCGCAGGTGCACCGCTGCGTGGATGCGCAGGGCAACTCGGTGTTCACCGACCGCGCCTGCAGCAGCATGGACGCCACGCCCAAGGCGCCACCCGTCGCGCATTCCGGCGCCTACGCCCGCGGCTTTGCCCGCCGTGGCTGCGCCCGCAGCCCCGAAGCCTTGATGGCGGGCGTGCGCGGCGCGCTGGAAGTGAAGGACGTGAACCGCCTGGCCACCTACTACCACTGGAGCGGCGTTGGCAGCGGTGCGGCGAAGTATTTGATGGACCAGTTGGAGGGCATTGCCGCGCGGCCGGTAGTGGCGGTGGAGCTGGTGTACCCGGAGTCCGAGCTGGCCGTGGCCACCGACGGGGCGGTCGATGCCCCGCCGGCGTCCGTGGCCGCCAGCGAGCCGCCAGATGCCGTGGCACCGGTCGAAACCGCCGCGCCCAAGCCACCCGACCCCCTGTTCCTGCGCGTAGACCAGATGCGCGGCAGCGCCGACCCCGCCAGCGTTCGCCTGGAGTTCGGGCTGCGGCAGAACGCCGGCTGCTGGTGGATCGAGCTCTAGCGCCAGGCCGCGCGCCGAACGGATAAACTGCGCGCCTGATCGCAGGAGTCCCCCATGTCGCAGAAATACCCCGAACACATCTGGCACAACGGCGTCATCAAGCCGTGGGCCGACGCCACCGTGCACGTGATGGCGCACGGCCTGCACTACGGCTCCTCGGTGTTCGAAGGCATCCGCAGCTACGCCACGCCAGACGGCCAGGCCATCTTCCGGCTCACCGACCATCTCAAGCGCCTGTACGCGTCGGCCAAGATCTACGACATGTACATGCCCTACGACGTGCCGACGCTGGCGCAGGCCTGCCGCGACGTGATCACCGCCAACGGGCTGGAAAAAGCCTACCTGCGGCCGATCGCCTACCGCGGCCTGGGCGGCTTCGGGCTCTCCGCCGACACGCCGACCGACCTGGCCATCGCGGCCTGGCACATGGGCCCGTACCTGGGCCCGGACGTGCTGGAAGCGGGCATTGATGCCTGCGTGTCCAGCTGGCAGCGCTTCGCGCCCAACACCATTCCGGCCGGCGCCAAGGCCGGCGGCAACTATCTGTCCGGCCAGTTGGTGGCGCGCGAGGCGCGCCGCCTGGGCTTCGGCGAAGGCATCGCGCTGGCGTCCACTGGCCTGCTCAGCGAAGGTGCGGGTGAGAATTTGTTCCTGGTGATGGACGGCGCGCTGCACACCACGCCCATCAGCGCCGCGCTGCTCAACGGCATCACCCGCAATTCCATCATCACCTTGGCAAAAGCCAACGGCATCGACTGCGTGGAGCGCGACATCCCGCGCGAATACCTGTACCTGTGCGACGAGCTCTTCATGTGCGGCACCGCCGCCGAGATCACGCCGATTCGTTCGGTGGACGGCCGCCAGGTGGGCGCCGGCAAGCCCGGCCCGGTGACGCGTCGCGTACAGGACCTGTTCTTCGGCTTGTTCGAAGGCCGCACGCCCGACACCCACGGCTGGCTCGAAAAAGTCTGACCGCCAACCTGTAGGAGGGACTTCAGTCCCGATGCTTTCAAAGGAATCGGGACTGAAGTCCCTCCCACTGAAGTCCCTCCCACAGGGTCAGGACCGGAAGCGCAGGACGGCGACAGCGCCAATCTCGGGACGCGGGGCGATGCTCACCTGCCAGCCGTACAGGTCGCAGAGGCGGCGCACGATGGACAGGCCGATGCCGCCGCCCACGGTGCCGCTGGCGCCTGAGCCGCGGTAGCCGCGCTCGAACAGGCGCCGCGCGTCTTCTTCGCTCAGGCCCGGGCCGGTGTCCTCGATGCGCACTTGGCCGGCCTCCACCACGATGCATACCTCGCCTTCGGCGGTGTATTTGCAGGCGTTGCCGATCAGGTTGCCCAGGGCCACCGACAGCACCGCTTCCGGCGCATCGGCCGTGGCCTCGGGGTCACCTTCAACGCGCACCTGCACCGGCTTGTTGCCCAGCTGGGTGCGGCTGGCCTCGGCCAGCTGCTGCACCAGCCGCAGCAAGTGGGTGTGGCCCACGCCGCGCTCGTTGCGCGACAGCAGCAGCAGGGCGGTGGTGAGGTCGGTGCTCTGCACTGCGGCGCGTTCGATGCGCTGCAGGCGCTGGCGGGTTTTGTCCGGCAGGTCAGGGTTGGCCAGCAGCAGCTCGGTGGCGCCGCGGATCACCGCCAACGGGGTACGCAGCTCGTGGCTGACGTCGGAGTTGAACTCGCGGTCGCGCCGCACCAGCGCAGTCATGCGCTCGGCGTAGTGGTCCAGCGCCGTCGCCAGTTCACCCACTTCGTCATCCGGGAAATGCGGCGCCAGCTTCTCGGGATTGTCACGGCCGGACATGTCTTCCACCCGGCGCGCCAATTCGCTCACCGGGCTGATCACGCGCGACGAAGACCACACGCCCACCACCCACGCCAGCAGCGTCAGCAGCACCACCGCAGCCAGCAGGGTCACCAGCATCTGCCGCTGGCTCAGCGCTTCCTGGGTGTAGTCGTAGCGCAGGTAGCCCACCATGTCGGGCGTGCGGTACACCGCCAGCTTGTATTGCTTCATGCGCCCGCGGGCATCGCGTTCCTGCAGGTCGTGGATGCCGGTGGCCAAACCACGCCACGCGAAGGCGATGCTGGCGCTGTCGGGCCGGTACACATAGGCCTCGATCTGGCGCGAAAAAGAAAAGCGGGCGTCGGGTTCGGGATTGGCGCGCTTGAACTGCACGAAGTTGTCGGCTTCGCTGAGCAACCAGGATTCAATCAGCTGGTTTTCCAGGCGCGCGCGCAAGTACACCGTGGTGACGGCGAATAGCGCCGTCAGGCCAAAGCCCAGCAGCAGGAACGACAGGATGATGCGGGTGCGCAGCCGATGCCGGTAGCGCACGCTTCAGCTCGCGTCGGTGTCGGCGATCCGGTAGCCGATGCCGTGCCGGGTCTGGATCAAGGCCTTGGGGAAGGGCTTGTCCACCGCGGCCCGCAGGCCATGGATGTGCACGCGCAGCGAATCGCTGTCCGGGAGCTCTTCGCCCCAGACGCGAGTCTCCAGCTCCTGGCGCGTCACCACCGAAGGCGACGCCTCCATCAGCGATTGCAGGATTTTCAGCGCCGTGGGATTGAGCTGGAGCAGCTTGCCGCCGCGGCGCACTTCCAGGGTGTCGAGGTTGTACTCGACATCGGCCACCAGCAGCACGCGCGGCTGCGCTGCCTTGCCGCGCCGCGCCAGCACCGAAAGACGGGCTTCCACTTCCTGCAGCGCGAAGGGCTTCACCAGGTAATCGTCGGCGCCCGAGTCGAAGCCTTCGAGCTTGTTTTCCAGCGAATCGCGCGCGGTGAGCATCAGCACCGGGGTCTGCTTGCGGCCTTCCTGCCGAAGCTTCTTGCAAACCTCCAGGCCATCCATGCCCGGCAGGTTGAGATCGAGCACGATGGCGTCGAAGTCGTTCACCACGGCCAGGTGCAGCCCGGTGACGCCGTCCGCGGCGTAGTCCACGGTGTGGCCGCGATCCTCGAGGTAATCCCCGAGGTTGGCGGCGATGTCACGGTTGTCTTCGACTACCAGGATGCGCATCAATCAGTTCCGAAGGGGAGAGACGGTGCGCTGCAGCTTCTGCAGTTCGTTTTGGTCGTTCTGCCTGCGGCGATCACGTTCGGCCACGGTCTCGCAGGTGGTCACCTTCATGCGGCTGCCGGTCGGGGTGTGGTGCTCGCACACCAGCCGGCTGTCGGCGGCGGCCTGGGTAAGGATGTTGTTCACCAGTTCCTGATCGTTGAACAGCCGCGTGCGGGCCTCGGTTTGCATCTGCTCGGTGCTGGCCACGCCGTCGAGTTCGCCGCCCATTCGCTGCAGCGCCTCCTGGACGCGCTGGCGGTCGCCGGGGGCGATCTCGGCATAGGTCTTGCCGTCCGCAAACTGCTTCTCGATCTTGGCGCGCTGCGCGCTGAAGGCCGCCTCGGAGGTGGGCTCGACGAGGGCGGGCTCGGAGCTGGCAAAGGTGGCGCTGGACAGGGCCAGCAAACCGAGCGCGAACAACCTGCACAACATTGGCGTGATCCTTGCGTTGACGAGCGTTTGATTCTGCCAGAGGCAGCAGCCCCGCACACCACGGAAAGAAAATGGCCCGGGGGGCGCCTGCGAAGACGCCTGCCCGGGCCGAAAGGTTGCTACTGCCCCGATTGCCGTAATCCGCATGATGCCGCTCTGACGAGGAGGACCGAGCAGGTTTACTGGCTCGGCAAGCCTAGGCCCGGACGTATTAAAGACCCGTTAAATCGGCTTCATGCTTTGGTTAAACGGCGCTTGGCCGGGGCGGCTTTCCGACCGGCGGGCAGCTTGGGGCGAACCTTGGAAGCGACGAATTCGACGATGGCACCGGCCACATCTACCCCGGTAGCGCCTTCAATGCCCTCCAAACCGGGGCTTGAGTTCACTTCCAGCACCAATGGGCCTCTTTTTGACCTCAGAAGGTCCACGCCCGCAACGCCCAGCCCCAAAACCCGGGCCGCCTTCAGGGCGGTGGCGATTTCGGCGGCGCTTAGCTTCACTTTCAGCGCCTTGCCGCCCCGGTGCAGGTTGGAGCGGAATTCGCCCTCCCCGGCCTGGCGCCGCATGGCCGCCACCACCTGGTTGCCCACGACGAAACAGCGCACGTCCGAGCCTTTGGCTTCGGCGATGAACTCCTGCACCAGGAAATTGGCGTAGAGCCCGCGGAAGGCTTCGATGACGCTGCGCGAGGCGCCGGCGTTCTCGGCCAGGATCACGCCGGCGCCCTGGGTGCCTTCGTTGAGCTTGATCACGTGCGGGGGCTTGCCCAGCATGCCCAGCAGGTCGCCGGTGTCGTCTGGGTTGTCCCCGAAAACCGTGACCGGCAGTCCCAGGCCTTCACCGGCCAACATCTGGTGGCAGCGCAGCTTGTCGCGCGCACGCAGCACGGCGTCGGAACCGTTAGGGGTATACGCACCCATCAGTTCGAACTGGCGCAGCACGGCGGTGCCGTAGAACGTGACCGAGGCGCCGATGCGGGGAATGACCGCATCAATGGTGGTGAGCGGCTTGCCTTTGTAGTGCAGCAGGAACTTGCCCGGCGCGATCTGCATGTAGCAGCGCAGCGGGTCGAGCACGCGCACCACGTGGCCGCGCTGGCGGCCGGCCTCCACCAATCGCTGGGTGGAATAAAGCTTGGTGTTGCGAGACAGGATGGCGAGCTTCACGGAACTATCAGGCCTTCGGGCGGCTCGCCCTGCAGAAACGAACTGGCCGGGTTGACCAGGAATCGCCCGGCCAGCGCGGTGCGGCCGAGCAACATCGGGAAGAGCATGTTCCGCCGCTGTGTCAGGTTCACTTCAGCCGGCCACTCCCGCCCCGCCAGGCGCAGGCGCGTGCGGATGAAAATGCGTTCGGTCACGTGGCCGCCCGAGTCGGTGACGCGGCGGCGGTCCAGCACCGCCGCTTCGGCCGGCTGCGCGCTGGCGCCCGGTGCGCCGGTATCAAGCACGAAGCGGACGAACTCGCGGCCATCGCGCTCGAACAGCTCCTGGTCCAGCACGTGCAGGGCCGATGAGCGCGCGCCGGTATCCACTTTCGCGCGCACCGCCACGATGCCCAGCTGCGGGAGGGACAGCCACTCACGCCAGCCCAGGTGGACGGGTTGCGGCATGGCGTCCTCCGGGGTGGCCTGGGGCCGGGAAACAGCTGGAGCGGGTGAAGGGAATCGAACCCTCGTCAGTTGCTTGGGAAGCAACAGCTCTACCATTGAGCTACACCCGCGTACGGTGCCGATTATGGCCGTGGCCGGCGTCGGTCGCAACGCGCTAACATTTGCGCCATGCAAATCACGCTCAACGGCGAACCGCGCGAGGTAGCCGACAACACGCGCCTGGATGCCCTGCTGGACCAAGCGGGCTACGCCGGCCGCAAGGTGGCGGTGGAAGTGAACCTGGCGGTAATTGCACGCAGCCAGCACGCCACCTGCACGCTGGCCGAAGGCGACCGGGTGGAGATCATCCACGCCATCGGCGGCGGCTAACCCCCCGGCAGCCGGAAGCTTAAGAAAGGGTTAACTCGCACGGCCAATCGGGCCATAATCGGGGGATGAACCGCGCCCCAGACCTGTCCCCCGCCGATCCGCTGGTGATTGCCGGCAAGACCTACCACTCGCGCCTGCTCACCGGCACCGGCAAGTTCACCGACCTGGAGCAAACCCGGCGCGCCACCGAGGCTGCCGGCGCCCAGATCGTCACCGTGGCCATCCGCCGCAGCAACATCGGCCAGAACCCGGGCGAACCCAACCTGCTGGACGTGCTGCCGCCGGACCGCTACACCCTGCTGCCCAACACCGCCGGCTGCTACACCGCCGACGACGCGGTGCGCACCTGTCGGCTGGCGCGCGAACTGCTCGACGGCCACAAGCTGGTCAAGCTCGAAGTGCTGGGCGACGCGCGCACGCTCTATCCCGACGTGGTGCAGACGATCAAGGCCGCCGAAATCCTGGTGGCCGACGGCTTCGACGTGATGGTCTACACCTCGGACGATCCCATCATCGCCAAGCGGCTGGAGGAAATCGGCTGCGTGGCGGTGATGCCGCTGGCCGCTCCCATCGGCTCGGGCCTGGGCATCCAGAACCGCTGGTCCATCCTGGAAATCGTCGAGAACGCCAAGGTGCCGGTGCTGGTGGATGCCGGCGTGGGCACCGCCTCGGATGCCGCCATCGCCATGGAGCTGGGCTGCGACGGCGTGCTGATGAATACCGCCATCGCCGGCGCGCGCGATCCGGTGCGCATGGCTGCTGCGATGCGCAAAGCCGTTGAAGCCGGCCGCGATGCTTTCCTGGCCGGCCGCATCGCCAAGAGGCGCCACGCCAACGCCTCTTCGCCGCTAGACGGCCACTTCCTCTGAGAATGGCAGCGGGCATGTCCGGCACCCAAGACTCCCCTGCCGCCGACCCGGCCCTGCGCAACCGCCCCATCCGCAGCTTCGTGCTGCGCCAGGGCCGGCTCACCGACGCCCAGAAGCGCGCCTTCGACCTGCACTGGCCGCGCTATGGGCTCGACTATCTTGCGCAGCCGCGTGACTACGATGCGGCCTTTGGCCGCGCGCGGCCGCGGGTGCTGGAAATTGGTTTTGGCAACGGCGAGCAGCTGCTGTTCGCCGCCGCGCGTGAGCCTGAGCGCGATTTCATCGGGGCTGAAGTCCACGGCCCTGGCGTAGGCCGCCTGCTCAACGCCGCGGCCGCCGAAAATCTGGGCAACCTGCGCGTTTACCAGCACGACGCGGTGGAAGTGCTGACGCAGGAAATCGCGCCGGCGTCGCTGGCCGAAGTGCGCATCTATTTCCCCGACCCCTGGCACAAGAAGCGCCACAACAAGCGCCGCCTGGTGCAGCCGGAGTTCGTGGCGCGCGTTTGCGAGCGGCTGGCGCCCGACGGCCTGCTGCACGTGGCGACGGACTGGGAACCGTATGCCGAACACCTCTGGGACGTGCTGGACGCCGAGCCGCGCCTGCGCAACCTCGCCGGCCCTCGCGGCAGCTCGCCGCGGCCCGAGTGGCGGCGGCAAACCCATTTCGAGACGCGCGGCCTGAAGCTGGGCCATGGCGTCTGGGACCTGCTGTACCAGCGGATCTAGGGGGGCAGCGCGCGCATGGAAACCGGCCTCACCCTCACCCGCGACATGATGCTCGTGCTGGGTCTGGTCGGCTTCACCATTGTCATGTTCATGATCGAACGCATCCGCGCCGACGCCACCGCGTTGGTGGTGCTGGTGGCGCTGGGGCTCGCGGGGCTGGTGCCGGCCAACCAATTGTTCGACGGCTTCTCCGGCAACGCGGTGATCAGCGTCATCGCCACCATGATCCTGGGCGCGGGACTGGACCGTACCGGCGCGCTCAACCGCTTGGCGGTGTGGCTGCTGCGGGTTTCCAAGGGCATGGAAGAGCGGCTGATCCTGCTCACGTCCACGGTGGCCGGCCTGATCTCGGGCTTCATGCAGAACCCGTCGGTGATGGCGCTGTTCCTGCCGGTGGCTTCGCGCGTGTCCGCGCGTTCGGGCATCAGCCTCTCGCGGCTGCTGTTCCCGGTGGCAGCGGCCATCGTGATGGGCGGCAGCCTCACCATGATCGGCAGTTCGCCGCTGATGCTGCTCAACGACCTGCTGGTGGCCGCGAACCGCAACTTGCCTTCAGGCGCGGCGACGATGCAGCCGCTGCCCATGTTCGCGCCGCTGCCGTTCGGCGGTCTGCTGCTGCTGGTGGGGCTGGCCTACTTCCGCTGGATCGGTCCGCGGCTGCTGGCACGCGGCGAGGACAAGGGCGTTGCACCCAGCCGCACGCAGAGCTACTTCGCGCGCGCCTACGGCATCGAGGGCGACGTGTTCGAACTCAGCGTCACCTCCGAAAGCCCGCTGGTGGGCATGTCGGTGGGCGAGGCCGAAGCGCAGCGCGACGCGCCGCTTTTCCTTGCGCTGCTCAGCGGCAACGAGGCGCGGCTGGCGCCGCCGGCCGACCAGATGATCTGGGTAGGCAGCGTGCTCGGCGTGATGGGCCCGCGCGAGGCCATCCAGGACTACGCGCAGAAAAACCTGCTGAAGGTGTCGACGCGGCTGCGCAACTTCGCCGACCTGTTCAATCCCAGCCGCTCGGGTATTTCCGAGGCGGTGATCCCGCCCACGTCCACCTTCATCGGCCGGGCGCAGTCGCAGCTGCAGCTGCGCAAGCGCTTTGGCATTAGCCTGCTGGCCATCAACCGCGACAACCACGTCTGGCGCGAAGATATCCGGCGCATGCCGCTCAAGGCCGGCGACATGCTGGTCTTCCACAGCATCTGGACCGACCTGGCCCAGGCCAGCGAGAGCCGCGATTTCGTCGTGGTCACCGACTACCCCAAGGGCGAACAGCGGCCGCAGAAGCTGTGGTGGGCGCTGACCGTGTTCGTGGCCGCGATGATGCTGGCGCTCACCACCCTGGTGCCGGTGCCGATCGCGCTGATGGCCGGCGCGGCAGCGATGCTGGTGGCCGGCGTGCTGAACATGGACGAGGCGTATGCGGCGGTGAGCTGGAAAACGGTGTTCCTGATGGCCTGCCTGATCCCGCTGGGCTGGGCGATGGATTCCACCGGCGCCGCCGCGTGGCTCACGCAGCAGATTTTCGAGCGCATCGGCACGCAGGTGCCGGTGTGGCTGCTGGAAGCGGCGGTAGGCTTGCTGGCCACGGCGTTCGCGCTGGTCATTGGCAACGTCGGCGCCACGGTGGTGATGGTGCCGATGGCCATCAACGTGGCGCTGGCGGCCGGCGGCAGCCCCACGGCCTTTGCGCTGGTGGTGGCACTATCGGCGTCCAACAACTTCCTCAGCGTCTCCAACCCGGTGCTGGCGATGGTGACCGGCCCGGCCGGCTACCGGCCGCGTGACCTGTGGCGCACCGGCGGGCCGCTGACGCTGCTGTACCTGGCGGTTGTGCTGCTGGTGGTGAACCTGATGTTCTAGCGCGGTGCGACCGCGAGCGGCACCAGGGAAGCGCCCTTGCAAGGCCCCGCCACGCAGCGCCCGCCTTCGAGTTCGAAACTGGCGCCGTGCGCGGCGCAGACCAGCCGGCCTTGGTCGAGCAGGAATTGGCCCGGTGCGTAATCGAGCCGGCGTCCAGCGTGCGGGCAGATATTCAGCCAAGCCTGCAGTCGTTCACCTTCACGGCGCACGATCACCGACTGCAGCTCGCCATCGATCTCGATTTCAACCGCCGAAAGCCCCTCGGGCGGCAGCTGCGGCAGGTGAATTAACGAACCGCTTACACTTTCCACACGGCGCCTCGCCATAATTCGTCTCCCCGCATTCTGCCACGCCGCCCATGCCTTTCTTTTTCCAGCGCCTCTTCAGCTACTGCCCCAGCAAGCCGCGGCATCCGTTCATGCGCGTGTTGGTGGGCGTCCTTGGCTTGGTGCTGTTGCTGCTGCTGGTGGCGTTCGGCGTCTTCATCGGTCTGGGCATGCTGCTGTTCGCAGCGGTGCGCCGGCTGAGGCGCCCCACGGTGGCGGCACCGCGCCCCCAGGACGGCGTGATCGAAGGCGAGTTCGTGCAGGTGAACAAGGTCAACGCCCGCTTGGGCCTGCGCTGATCGCCGCGCGCAGCGGGCATCGCGCCCGTTAAACTCGCCGCTCCTGTCCGGAGCCGCACCATGACTGACACCGTCATTCCTGCCCCCGCCGCCGTTCAACTGGCCGTGCGCGGCACCGCCGCCACCTTCCCGGTGCGGCGCATTTACTGCGTTGGCCGCAACTTCGCCGAGCACGCCAAGGAAATGGGCGCCAGCGTGGACCGCGGCAACCCCATTTTCTTCATGAAGCCCGGCGATGCCACGGTGCCCGGCGGCGGCCGCGTGCCGTATCCACCCGGCACCCGGGACCTGCATCACGAAGTGGAGCTGGTAGTGGCGCTGGGCCGCGATGCCAATGGTGAAGTAGCGACGGCCGACGCGCTGGACCTGGTGTTCGGCTACGGAGTGGGTCTGGACCTGACCCGGCGCGACCTGCAGGCCGCCGCCAAGGCCAAGGGCCTGCCCTGGGATACCGCCAAGGGCTTCGACCACTCGGCACCGGCCAGCGAACTGGTGCCGGTGGCGGACGGCGCGCAGGGTGCCTCGGGGCGTATCTGGTTGACGGTGAACGGCGAGCTTCGCCAGCAGGGCCAGCTGGAGGACATGGTTTTCTCGGTGCCCGAAGTGCTGCATGCGCTGTCCGGGCTGTATGCGCTCAAGGCCGGCGACCTGGTGTTCATGGGTACGCCCGCGGGCGTGGCGGCGCTGGTGCCGGGGGATCGCTTCGAGGCTGGCGTGGACGGGCTGGTGCAGTTCCAGGGCCATATCGCCTGAGCGCTGGCGCAGTGTAAATTCAGGCCTGTATTTGGCCTTCAGGAGCAGCAAACCGCATGGGCATCATCTCGGAGTTCAAGGAATTCGCAATCCGCGGCAACGTGGTGGACCTGGCCGTGGGCGTGGTGATCGGCGCCGCGTTCGGCAAGATCGTCGGCTCGCTGGTGAACGACCTGCTGATGCCGAGCATCGGCTACATGGTGGGCGGCGTGAACTTCAACCAACTGGCGTGGGTGCTGAAACCCGCCAGCGTGGATGCCGCCGGGGTGGAAGTAGCGGCGGTGATGGTGAAGTACGGCGCGTTCATCCAGACCATCATTGATTTCACCATCATTGCCTTCGCGGTGTTCGTGGCGGTGAAGGTGATCAATACGCTCAAGCGCAAGGAAGCCGCGGCACCCGAGGCGCCGGCCGAGCCCAGCGACGAAGTGAAGCTGCTCACCGAGATCCGCGATTCCTTGAAGCGCTGAGCGCAGTTTTTTTCCCGCGCCGGCCCTGGGCCGGCGCTTTCTTTTTTGGAGTCCTTGATGCGCCTTGTTCCCTGCGTGTTCGCCTGCTCGCTGCTGGTCAGCGCCCCCCTTGCCGCGGCGCCGGACGCCAGCGGGCTGGATGCCGCCGACATCGCCGCCGCGGAGGGCCTGCGTGAGACCGCGCTGCGGGGCAGCGAAACCTGGAGCGTGGTGGAATCGCTCACTACGGAAGTGGGCCCGCGCCTGGCGGGCTCACCGGCCGATGCGCGCGCGGTGGCCTGGGCGCAGGCCAAGTTCGAGGCCCTGGGCTATGACAAGGTCACCCTGGAGCCAGTCACCTTCCCGGTGTGGTATCGCCACCGCGAAAGCGCGCAGGTGCTGGCGCCGTTTCCGCAAGCACTGGTGGTCACCGCGCTGGGCGGCAGCGTGGGCACCGGCGACGCGCCGCTGGAGGCCGAGGTGGTGGAATTCGCCGACCTCGCCGCACTGACGGCCGCGCCCGACAACAGCCTGGCCGGCAAGATTGCGTACATCAGCCACCGAATGACCCGCGCGAAAGACGGCAGCGGCTATGGCCCGGCCGTGGGCGCGCGCGTGGATGGCGCTTCCGTCGCGGCGAAGAAAGGCGCCTCGGCGGTGATCATCCGTTCCGTGGGCACCAGCAGCGACCGCTTCGCGCACACCGGGGTGATGCGCTATGCGCCGGACGTGGCGCGCATTCCCGCCGCCTCGTTGTCCAATCCCGACGCCGACCTGCTCAGCCACATGATCGCGCGCGGCCAGCCGGTGCGCCTGCGGCTGGACATCGGCGCGGAAACGCGCGGCGAAGCAACTTCGCACAATGTCATCGGCGAGATCACCGGCCGCGAGCTGCCCGACGAAATCGTGGTGATGGGCGGCCACCTGGACTCTTGGGACTTGGGCACGGGCGCCATTGATGACGGCGCAGGCGTGGCCATTTCCATGGCGGCCGGCGCGCTGATCGGCAGCCTGGAGCAGGCGCCGCGCCGCACGGTGCGGGTGATCGCGTTCGCCAATGAAGAACAGGGCCTTTACGGCGGCAAGGTCTACGCGCAGGCGCGCGCGGACGCCGTGGCCGCGCACCAACTGGTTTCGGAAAGCGACTTCGGCGCGGGCCGCGTGTACGCGCTGCGCGCCGGCGCCGATGCGGCCGCCTGGCCGACGCTGGAAAAAATCGCCGGCGTGCTGGCGCCACTGGGCGTAGCGCTGCAGCGCGACGCCGGCGGCCCGGGCCCCGACGTGGGACCCATCGCGGCCCTGGGCGCGCCGTGGGCGCAGCTGGCACAAGACGGCACCGACTACTTCGACTACCACCACACCGCCAACGACACGCTGGACAAAATAGACCCCAAGGCGCTGGACCAACAGGTGGCCGCCTACGCCGCACTGGCCTACCTGGCCGCCGAAACCGACGTGGACTTCGGCCGCTCGCCGCCGCCCAAGGTTTCGGAGTAAGCGGCTTTCGTTGGTTGTAAGGGCTCGCTGCCTGAGACTTCATCGCAGCGCCGCCCCACACACAGGACGTATCGCTGCCCGGCGTCTTGCTAGCGCCATCCATGGCAGCAAACGCCGGCCGTTCCGGGCTTCCTGCCCTCCACTTCTGCGATACGTCCTGTGTGTGGGCCGTCGCACCGTGTGCTGTGGTCACATCGGCACAAGAGCAATCCATGAGTCTAAAACGGTGTCAGAGTGAGTTCCAAGAACTCACTCTGACACCGTTCTTGGACGCTCTCGTACCGGCGTACTGAAAAACTCCGGGGCGACGGCGCCCACACAAGAGTTATCGCAGAAGTGGAGGCAGGATGCCGGAACGGCCGGCGTTTGCTGCCATGGATGGCGCTTAGCAAGACGCCGGGCAGCGATACCTCTTGTGTGGGCGGCGGCGCTGCGAAGGTGCAGCAGGTTGCGACGCCTTCAAAAACCTAGCGCGCCTCGCGAGTGATGGCTCCCAGAATCAGCGGGTCGCCACCAGCGTCCACAGGCCGAACAGGCCTTCGCGGGGCGACCACGTGCGTACCCAGCTGGCGCGCTGGAAGCCGGCGCTGCGGGCCTCATCCAGCAGCGCCCAGCCGAAGTGGTAGTAGCACAGCACGCCGCCCGCAACGGGGTCGCCGTGGATTTCCGGCTCCAGCAGGTGTTCCACCTCACCCTCGGCAGTAAGACGTGCGCGCACCACGTGCTGCGGGCTTTCTTCCAGGAAGGGCACCGTAACCACCAAGCGGCCGCCGGGGCGCAGGCAGCGCGCGAATTCACGCAACGCGGCGGCGTAATCCGGCACGTGCTCGAGCACATCGAAACTGCCCACCGCGTCCAGACTGGCGTCGGCGAAATCCAGCCGCGTCACGTCGCGCTCAGAAATTTGGCCGCGGCCACCCAGGTGTTCATACCAATCTTGCAAACGGCGCCGGCTGGCTTCGTCCAGTCCGTACTCGCTGCCCAGCAGCGCCGGGCAAGCCCGCTGCAGCCAGACGAATGCCGCCGACGCCTGCTCGGTGAGGTAAACCTGCGCCGACTCCAGCGGAAGCTCCGCAATTAGTAGCGCCAGCGCCGAACGATTGCGCGCCGTGAGGCCGCAGCCCGGGCAAACCATTTCCTCGCGCAGGTTGGCGGTGCTGCCCGCGGCGGCCGACGGTAGCGCGAAGGCCACGGGGCGATCGCACAGTCCACACCAGCCGGGCCAGCCGTCGCTGCCCACGGCTGCACCGACTTCGCAGGCAAGCCGATACTGCGCGTCCAGGCGTTGCTGGGTGGGCGCGACGCGACGGTGCCAGTCTTCCCAGCGATCGAAGGCCACCGATAGCGGCGCCTCCGGCGACGGCCGTCGCGGAACCCAGCGCTTTAGCGCGGACAGCAGGCGCATCAGTCCAGCAGCGGTGTTTCAAGCACGCGCGAGGGCGTGCCGGTGATTTTTTCCACCTGCTCGCGCAGGTCCTCGCGCGATACTTCGCGCAGCGGGATCAGCGCGCGCACCACGTCATCGAGGCCCTGCTTGCCTTTCGTTTGCTTCGAAATCTCGGCGTCGAGCTCGGCGAACAGCTGCACGGCGCGCGCGGTGCGCGGCCCCTGCGAGCGGTTGCGCGAAAGGGTCTTGATGGCGCGGCCATGGTTGGCCATCCAGGCCTGGGCCTTGTCGGCGCGCGCGTCGCTCAGAAGGTCGGCGCGGCGCAGCAACTCGATGGAGTAGTACTCGGCCAAACCCTCGGCGATCCAGTCGTCGCTGTCGGCGCCGCGGATGCGGGTGATCACGTGGGTGAGTTCGTGGGTGAGCGTGCTGGTACCGTTCTCGCTGATCAGCGGCCGGTCGGCGTGCAGGAACAGCGAACGCGGGCCGGACAAGCCGCCGCGCCACATCGGGTCGCCGGCGCTGACAATCAGCAGCTTGGGCGGCAGCTCGCCAAAGGCACGCTCGAACTCCGGCATCAAGCCATTGAAGAAGGCCAGCATGTCGTTGCGCCGCACCACGTCGCCCTTGGGGCCGGCCACGCTGACTTCGGTATTGCCGAACTGCTCGCGGCGCGTGCCCACCGCGCCGGCGATGATCCAGCCCACCGGGCGGTCGAAGCTGCGGTCGGCGTTCACCACTACGAAGGACTTGCCGTCGCGCGAGCGCAGGAAGGGCGTATCCACGTTGGTCCAGCCCTTGGGCAGCACGAAGCGCAGCCGCACCTGCGAATCAGCCCCTTTGCTGGCGCTCACCTGGGCCCGCGGTATCAGGTCGTCACCACGCACGATGGCCCAATCGTCGGTGATGCGGGCATCGTAGCCGCCGTCCTCGCGCTGGCTGTTGATGCGCACCTTGTAGCGAAGTTTGGAGGGCTTGTCGCGCAGCGGAGTCCAGGTGACGGCGTCGCCCTTTCGCACGATGCTGCCGTCGCCGCCCAGGTCGGTGTAACGATCGTCGGGCATTGCGAAATTGAGCTTGCGGGCGCCTACCTCGCCGGGGCGCAGGGCGATGGTGACGCGGGCCTGGCCGGTCGCGGGCAGGAACTGCACCGTGTAGTCCACGTCGTATTCGGCGCGCGCGGCCCAGGCGGCCGGGGCCAGGCCCAACAGCAGCAGGCAAGCGGCGAGGAAATGCAGCGGCGTTTTGAAGTTCATGGCCGGATTATGCCGCGTCCGGCCTGAACTGCCGATTCAGGCGCGACGCTGGCGCCACCATTCGCCCAGGAACACCGCCGTGGCCGCAGCTACATTGAGGCTTTCCACCGCGCCCGTGCCCGGGACCGCCAGTCGCGTCGCGACGGCGGCAGCCATCGGCTGCCCGACGCCCACCTGCTCGGCGCCCATCACCAGCACCAGGCGCTCGGGCAGCGCGGCGGCATAAAGCGGCTGGCCACCCCGAACCACGGTGGCGGCCGCCTGGAACCCAGCGGCTTTCAGCGCCGCCAGCGCGGATTCCGAAGCGCCCAGTCGCACCATCGGCACCTGTTCGGCCCCACCTTCGGCCACGCGCGCGGCGGCGCCGGACAGGGCCAGTGCGCCGCCCTGCGGCAGCAGCAGCCCGGCCACTCCGAAGTGCGCCGCTGAGCGCAGGATGGCGCCCAGGTTATGCGGGTTGCCAACGCCGTCGAGCCAGATGGCCAGCTGCGGCCCCGGTGCCAGCGCGCGCAGCCACTCGGCCAGATCCAGCTCGCGGGCCGGCACGGCGCCGAACACGACGCCCTCGTGATGGCTGCTGGCCGAAAGCTTCTGCAGGTCCTCGTCTTCCACCACGGTGTAGCCCACGCGGTGCTGGACGCAGTGCTCGATCACCGCCTTGAGCTTGGGGATGCGCGCCTGCAGCAGCCACACCTTGCGAATGTCCTGCGGCCGCTTGGCGAACAGGGCCAGGCAGGCATTCAGGCCATGGATGCGCTGCTCGCGCGGCGGCCGCGGCAAGTCGGCTTCGCTGGGCTCGCGCGGCGGCGGCGCGCGGCGCGGCGGCGCTTCTTCCGGCGGCCGCGATTCCCGCAGGCGTTCGCGCTCGCGCTTGTCAGGCCGCTTGCCGCTGGGGCCGCGATAGGGAGAGTCGCCGCGCGGGGTTTGGGGGTCGGTCATGGGCTGCTTCCACGGCCGGGATGCCGGCCTGGGTTGCAGTCTAGCCGACCGCCGGACCGGGAACCCCGCGATCAGGCATGCCCATCCACCGGTGGGGTCTCGCGCGCCAAAGCCTCGAGCTTGCGGGCCAGGGCGCCCGGCGAGCGCGTGTAG
>JANNQY010000019.1:0-10044 GCA_031400995.1 Lysobacteraceae bacterium | reverse complement strand
AAGACCCGCATCATCGCCGAGACCGGAGCCGGCCAGCACGGCGTCGCTTCGGCCACGGTGGCCGCGCGCCTGGGCCTGGAGTGCGTGGTGTACATGGGCGCCACCGACGTGGAGCGGCAAGCCCCCAACGTGTTCCGTATGAAGTTGCTGGGCGCCACCGAGGTGCCCGTGACCTCGGGCAGCAAAACCCTCAAGGACGCGCTGAACGAAGCCATGCGCGACTGGGTGAGCAACGTGCACGACACCTTCTACATCATTGGTACCGTCGCCGGCCCGCACCCGTACCCGAAGCTGGTGCGCGATTTCAACGCCGTCGTGGGCAAGGAAGCACGCGCGCAGATGCTGGAGGAATATGGCCGATTGCCGGACGCCATCACCGCCTGCGTGGGCGGCGGCAGCAATGCCATCGGCCTCTTCCATGCCTTCCTCAACGACCCCTCGGTGGCCATCGTCGGCGCCGAAGCGGCCGGTGACGGCATCGAAACCGGCCGGCACTCAGCCTCGCTGGTGGCCGGGCGGCCGGGCGTGCTGCACGGCAACCGCACCTACGTGATCTGCGACGACGACGGCCAGATCACCGAAACCCACTCCATCTCGGCCGGCCTGGACTACCCGGGCGTGGGCCCCGAACATGCCTTCCTGAAGGACAGCGGCCGCGCCACTTACGTTGGCGTCACCGACGACGAAGCGATGGAGGCGTTTCACCTGCTTGCGCGCACCGAAGGCATCCTCGCCGCACTCGAATCGGCCCATGCCATTGCCCAAGCCATGAAGATGGCGCGCGCACTGCCCAGGGATGCTCTCGTACTGTGCAATCTTTCAGGCCGCGGCGACAAGGACATCTTCACCATCGCCAAGCGCGAGGGCATCAGCCTGTGAGCCAGCGCATTGCAATCCGCTTCGCCGCGCTCGCCGCCGCCAAACGCAAGGCGCTGGTGCCTTTCGTCACCGCCGGGGATCCCTCGCTGGAAGCCACGGTGCCGGTAATGCACGCGCTGGTGCAGGCTGGCGCCGACGTCATTGAACTGGGTGTGCCGTTTTCCGACCCCATGGCCGATGGGCCGGTGATCCAGCGCAGCTCGGAGCGCGCCATTGCCCGCGGCGCCGGCCTGAGCTACATCCTGGCGGCGGTGGCAGAGTTCCGCCAGAACGATGCCGACACGCCCGTGGTGCTGATGGGCTACCTCAACCCGGTGGAAATGCGCGGCGCCGCTGCGTTCGCCGCGGCGGCAGCCGAGGCCGGCGTGGACGGCGTGCTGCTGGTGGACCTGCCGCCGGAAGAGGCTGGCCCCAATCGCGCCGCGTTCAATGCCGCGGGCCTGCAGCTGATTTCCTTGGCCGCGCCCACCACGTCAGCCGAGCGCTTGGCCCGGTTGGCCGATGAATCGCAGGGCTATCTCTACTACGTCTCGTTTGCCGGAGTCACTGGCGCCGGCAAGCTCGATACGGTGGAGGTCCTGGCAAAAGCTGGCCAGCTTCGCCAGCAGGCCCGGGTGCCGGTGCTGGTGGGTTTTGGCATCCGCGATGCCGCTTCGGCCGCCGCCCTGGCACCTGCCGCCGACGGCGTGGTGGTGGGCAGTGCGCTGGTGGAGTCGCTGGCCGAAGCAGCCACGCCGCAGGCCGCAGCTGCCAGTGCCGCGGCATTCCTGGCGCCGCTGCGCTCCGCCTTGGATGCCGTCCCTTGGCGGGACTGAGCGGCCTGGGGCCTTCCCGCCCCGGCCATTCGGGCTAAACTTCCCGACCCGAACAAGACCGGTGCCTGAATGAGCTGGCTGACCAAACTGATGCCCTCGCGCATCCGCACCCAGGGCGGCGGCAAGGGCGCCGTGCCCGAGGGACTGTGGGAAAAGTGCGATCGCTGCGGCGCGGCCCTTTACGGCCCCGAGCTGGAGCAGAACCTGCGCGTCTGCCCCAAGTGCAGCCACCACATGGCCATTGGTGCCCGCGAGCGGCTGGTGGCGTTCCTGGACGACGACAGCGGCGAGGAAATCGGCGCGGCGCTGGGGCCGGTGGACGCGCTGCATTTCAAGGACCAGAAAAAATACTCCGACCGTATCAAGGCCGCCCAAAAATCCACCGGCGAGCGCGATGCCATGGTGGCCGTGCAGGGCCAGCTCAAGGGCCACCCCATCTGCGTGGCAGCGTTCGAATTCCGCTACATGGGCGGCTCGATGGGTTCGGTGGTGGGAGAAAAATTCACCCTGGCGGCCGAGCGTGCGCTGGCCATAGGCTGCCCGCTGGTCAGTTTTTCCGCCACCGGTGGCGCCCGCATGCAGGAAGGCCTGTTCTCGCTGATGCAGATGGCCAAGACCTCGGCGGCGCTGGGGCGGCTGCGTGCCGCCGGCCTGCCTTTTGTTTCCGTGCTCACGCATCCCACCACCGGCGGCGTGTCCGCCTCGCTGGGCATGCTGGGCGACATCAACGTGGGTGAGCCGCAGGCGCTGATCGGCTTCGCCGGCCCGCGCGTGATCGAACAAACGGTGCGCGAAACCCTGCCCGAGGGCTTCCAGCGCTCGGAGTTCCTGGTGGAGCACGGCGCGCTGGACCTGATCATCGATCGGCGCCAGATGCGCGAAAAGCTCTCGGCCATGCTCGCCCTGATGATGCGCCAGCCGGCGCCGTCCGCGGATCCGGCGCCTGCGGCCGAGTGAGGCCGCGATGAGCCAGCGCAAGTATTTCGGTACGGACGGTATCCGTGGCCGGGTGGGCGAATGGCCCATATCGGCCGATTTCATGCTGCGCCTGGGGGCTGCCGCCGGCCGCGTGCTGGTGGGCGAGGGCCGTGAGCACGCCACGGTGGTGATCGGCAAGGACACGCGGATTTCCGGCTACATGTTCGAAGCCGCGCTGGAAGCAGGCCTGGTCGCTGCGGGGGCGCATGTGCGCATGCTCGGCCCGATGCCGACGCCGGCGGTGGCCTACCTGACCCGCGCGCTGGGCGCCGATGCCGGCATCGTGATCAGCGCCTCGCACAACCCGCACGAGGACAACGGCATCAAGTTTTTCTCTGCCCAGGGTGAAAAGCTGGGAGATACGGTGGAAGCCGCTATCGAGGCCGAGCTGGAGCGTGACTTCAGCACCCAGCCCTCGGAGCGGCTGGGCAAGGCCTCACGGGTGTCCGACGCAATGGCGCGCTACAGCGAATTCTGCAAGGCCAGCGTGCCCGGCGACTTCTCCATGGCCGGCGCGCGGGTGGTACTCGATTGCGCCCATGGCGCCACCTACCAGGTCGCTCCGCGCGTGTTCACCGAACTGGGTGCCACGGTGGACGCCATCGGCGCCGCGCCTGACGGCCTGAACATCAACCGCAGCGTTGGCTCCACCCATCCGGAGGCGCTGATCGCCCGCGTCTGCGAGACCGGCGCCAAGCTGGGAATCGCCTTCGACGGCGACGGCGATCGCGTGCTGATGGTGGACGAGACGGGGTGCCTGGTGGATGGCGACGGACTGCTGTTCGTGCTGGCCTGCCAATGGCAGGCCGAAGGCCGGCTGCGCGGCCCGGTGGTGGGCACGCTGATGACCAACTACGCCATGGAGTTGGCGCTGGCCCAGCGTGGCATCGACTTCGTGCGCGCGAAGGTCG
Source organism: Lysobacteraceae bacterium (assembly GCA_031400995.1). Taxonomy (GTDB): domain Bacteria; phylum Pseudomonadota; class Gammaproteobacteria; order Xanthomonadales; family Xanthomonadaceae; genus Arenimonas. The sequence goes on along the minus strand of JANNQY010000019.1, from coordinate 6,461 downwards.
GCGACCGCTTCGTGCACCAGGCCTTGGTGGAGCGCGGCGGGGTGCTGGGCGGCGAAGCCTCGGGCCACCTGCTGTGCCTGGATCGGGCCAGCACCGGCGACGCCATCATCAGTGCCCTGCAGGTGGTGCAGGCCCTGCAGCGCCGCGGCGAAACGCTGGCGCAAGCCTTGGCCGGCTACCGCCCGCTGCCGCAGCGCACGGTGAACGTGCGCGTGGCGCCCGGCGTGAAGCCGCTGGACGTGCCGGCCGTGCAGGAAGCTCGCGAGCAGGCCGAGGCCGCGCTGTCCGGGCGCGGCCGCCTGGTTCTGCGGCCGTCTGGCACCGAACCGGTGGTGCGCGTTACCGTGGAAGCCGACGATGACCGGTTGATGCAGCAAGTGCTGGATCGCCTTGCCGCCGCCGTGCAGGCCGCCACCTGATTTTCCCGCTGCCGGGCTGCGCCCGGCCCCGAACCCTTACGGAAAGCCGCACGTGACCTCCAGAATCCCCACCCTCGACATCCAGCGATTCGACACCGACCGCGCCGCTTTCGTGGCTGAGTTGGGCCAGGCCTACCGCCAGTGGGGCTTTGCCGGCATATGCAACCACGGCATCGCGCCGGCGCAGATCAGCGCCGCTTACGCCGAGTTCGAGCGTCTGTTTGCGCTGCCCGAAGCCAGCAAACGCCGCTACCATGTGCCGGGCGGCGGCGGCGCGCGCGGCTACACGCCCTTCGGCGTCGAGACCGCGAAAGGCGCCAAGTATTCCGACCTCAAGGAGTTCTGGCACGTGGGCCGCGAAATAGCGCGCGACTCGCGCTACGCCGAGATGATGCCGGCCAACGCGTGGCCGGAGGAACTGCCCGGATTCAAGGCCGTGGCGTATGGCCTGTATGAGTCCCTGGATGCGCTGGGCTCGCGGGTGCTGTCGGCCCTGGCGTTGGACCTGGGCTTGGCGCAGGACTATTTCGCCGACAAGACCGAATGCGGCAATTCCATCCTGCGGCCCATCCACTATCCGCCCATCACCGCCGACGATATCCCCAACGTGCGCGCCGGCGCGCACGAAGACATCAACCTGATCACGCTGCTGGTGGGCGCCAGCGCTGCCGGGCTGGAAGTGCTGTCGCGCCAGGGCGAGTGGGTGCCGTTCACCGCCGAAGCCGACACCATCGTGGTGAACATCGGCGACATGCTGCAGCGGCTCAGCAACCACGTGTTCCCGTCCACCACCCACCGCGTGGTGAACCCGCCGGGCGAGGCCGCCCGCAAGCCGCGCTACTCGACGCCCTTCTTCCTGCACCCGAACCCGGATTTCCTGATCAAGACGCTGCCGGGCTGCATCAGCGCTGAAAACCCCGACCGCTACCCGCAGCCCATCACCTCGCACGACTACCTGCTGGAGCGGCTGCGCGAGATCAAGCTGGTCTGATTCAATCCGAGTCGCGGAAGTCCTTGGCGCGCGAGCCGATCAGGGCGCGGGCCACCGCATCGGGCAGGTATTTTCCCAACCAGGCAATCACCCGGTTGGCGCCGCCGCTGACCACCCGCACCTTGCCCGCCTCCACCGCGTCCACGCCGATGCGCGCCACGTCTTCGCTGCTGAGCCACAGCAGCTTGGGCAGCTTGGAAACCTTGTCGCGCATGCCGTTGACATCGTGGAATTCGGTATAGGTCATGCCCGGGCACAGGGCCGTGACGTGCACGCCGTGCTTGCGGACTTCCTGGTCCAGCGACTCCGAGAAGCGCACCAGCCACAGCTTGGTGGCGCCATACAGCGTGTGGCCGGCGCTGGCGGGCACCAGGCCGGCCAGCGAGGCGACGTTGAGGATCCGGCCGCGGCCGGCGGCCTCCATCGCCGGCAGATACAAGTGGGTGAGTTCGGCCACCGAGGTCATCAGCACCTGCAGGAAATCGGCGTGGGTTTTCCAGGACGCCGACAGAAAGCGGCCGGGTACGCCGTAGCCAGCGTTGTTGACCAGGGTCTCCACCCAAAGCCCCCGGGACTGGGTGTCGGCGAACAGCCGCGCCGGCGTGGCCGGGTCGGCCAGATCGGCGGCGATCACCACGCAGGGCACGGCTCCGGACAGTTCGGCGGCCAGCGCCTGCAGGCGCTCGGCGCGGCGCGCGACCAGGACCAGGGGCACGCCGCGGCGGGCGTATTCGCGGGCAATGGCGGCGCCGATGCCGCTGGAGGCTCCGGTGATCAGGGCATAGCCGGGCAGGGAAGGGGACAAGGGGCGGGGTTCCTGGGCGCCGGCACTTGCCGGATTCGCAATTATTGCCGGTTTGCTTCCCGGGCGCGCGTCGTCATGGAGCAGCCGGCGCGGTATCCTCCAAGCCTGTGTCCAAGGACATCCCCATGCGCCAGAAACTAGTCGCAGGCAACTGGAAACTCAACGGCGACCGCGCGTTTGCCCGCGGCCTGCTTGACGCGCTGGTGCAGGCACCCCGACAGGCTGGCGTGGACGTGCTCATCCTGCCGCCGGCGCCCTACCTGGCCGAACTTTCCGAGCGCTATGGACCCCAGGGCCTGCATTTCGGCGCCCAGGACCTGGGCGTGAACGACCAAGGCGCCTACACCGGAGAAATCTCCGGCCGGATGCTCCACGACGTGGGCGCGCGCTACGTGCTGGTGGGCCACTCCGAGCGCCGCCAGTACCACGAGGAAGACAGCCTGCAGGTGGCCGAGAAGTTCCTGGCCGCCCATAAGGCCGGGCTCATACCCATCCTTTGCGTGGGCGAAACCCTGCATCAGCGGGAGGTCGGCCACACCGAGTGGGTGCTCCAGCGCCAGATCGAGCCCGTGGTGGCGCTGGCGGGCGTAGCCGCCTTCGCGAATGCCGTGCTGGCCTATGAGCCGGTCTGGGCCATCGGCACCGGCCGCACGGCCACCCCCGCCCAGGTCCAGGAGGTGCACGCCTTCCTGCGTGGCGAACTGCGGGCCGTGGATGCTAGAATCGCCGGCTCGCTGCCCATCCTTTATGGCGGCAGCGTCAAACCCGCCAACGCGGCCGAGCTGTTTTCCCAGCCCGACGTGGATGGCGGCCTGATCGGGGGCGCGTCCCTCGTGGCCCAGGACTTCCTGGCAATCGTCGCTGCGGCGGCGAGGTAAAAGAATCCATCCATGCTGCTCACCATCGTAAGCGTCATCTATGTCCTGGTCGCGATCGCCATGATCGTGCTCATCCTCATGCAGCGCGGCTCCGGTGCCGCCGCGGGTTCTGGCTTCGGTGCCGGCGCCTCGGCCACCGTGTTCGGCGCCCGTGGCTCGGCCAACTTCCTGTCCACCGCCACCAAGTGGCTGGCCGTCGTGTTTTTCGCGATGAGCCTGGGCATGGCCTGGAACGCCACCCGCACCATCGTCCACGTCCCCGCCGACGAAGACTTGGGCGCGATGTCGGACGTTCCCGCCGTCGTCACGCCGGCGGGTGAATTGCCCGCTTCAGACGTGCCGGTTATCCCGTCCGCAGTGCCGGCTCCGGTGCCTGCCCCGGTCGCGCCGACGGCTAACGATGCGGTGCCTGCCCCGGCGGCTCCTGCCGAGCCAGCTGCGGCTGATGCCGACAAGACGCAGGACGGCAAAGGCGGCTGATCGGCTGGTACAATTGCTGAGCGTGGTTCCGGAGTTTCCGGGGCCAGGCACACCTGCCCGGGTGGCGGAATTGGTAGACGCACTACCTTGAGGTGGTAGCGACGTAAGTCGTGGGGGTTCGAGTCCCCCCTCGGGCACCAACTTGTTGTACGGGCTGCCGCCCGGCTTGGCTGGAGCGGCGGCGCGAACGCGCCCAAGGGCGCAGGGTGAGGAAGCGCGCGTGCTGGGCGAATATCTGCCGATTCTGCTGTTCCTGTTCGTGTCCACGGGCTTGGGCATCGTCCTGCTGGTATTGGGCTGGGGCCTCGGGCCCAGGCGCCCCACCAGCGAGAAACTCTCGCCCTACGAATGCGGCTTCGAGGCCTTCGAAGACGCGCGCATGCAGTTCGACGTGCGCTACTACCTCATCGCCATCCAGTTCATCATCTTCGACCTGGAAATCGCCTTTGTATTCCCGTGGGCGGTGAACTTCCGCAACCTCGGTATCGTCGGCCTCACCGAGATGGGCATCTTCATCAGCCTTCTGGTGCTGGGCTATATCTACGTCTGGAAAAAGGGAGCGCTCGAATGGGAGTGAGCTCGGCAATCGCGCGCGTGATGAACAATCCCGAGCCGGTCGGCTCGGTTGACGACATCCTGCGTCCCGACGGCGACAACCCGCTGATCGAGCGCGGCTTCGTCACCACCAACATCGACACCTTGGTCAACTGGGCCCGCACCGGCTCGATGTGGCCCATGACCTTCGGCCTGGCCTGCTGCGCCGTGGAAATGATGCATGCCGGCGCCGCGCGCCTGGACCTGGACCGCTACGGCGTCATCTTCCGTCCCTCGCCGCGCCAGTCCGACGTGATGATCGTGGCCGGCACGCTGGTGAACAAGATGGCGCCGGCGCTGCGCAAGGTCTCCGACCAGATGCCCGACCCCAAGTGGGTGATCTCGATGGGCAGCTGCGCCAACGGCGGCGGCTACTACCACTATTCCTATTCGGTGGTCCGCGGCTGCGACCGCGTGGTGCCGGTGGACGTCTATGTCCCGGGCTGCCCGCCCACGGCCGAGGCGCTGGTGTACGGCATCCTGCAGCTGCAAAAGAAGATCCGCCGCACCAACACCATCGCCCGCTAAGGACCCAGCCGCCGCCATGGTCGAACACACACAGAGTTTCACCGAGCGTCTCAAGGCGCGCCTGCAGGGCCGGCTGGTGTCGGTGCATGAGGCGCTTGGCGAAACCACGGTGGAGCTGGCGCCGGAAACCTGGGCCGAATCGGCACGGCTGCTGCGCGATGACGCCGATTTCGCCTTCGAACAGTTGATCGATCTGTGCGGCGTGGATTTCCTGGGTTACGGCACCGACGAGTGGGAAACCACCGATGTGTCTTCCGAGGGTTTTTCCCGCGGCATCGAGGGCGCTGGCCCCGGCCGGTTCACCTGGGAGCAGCGGCCGCGCGGCAATGGCCCGGAGAGGCGCTATGCCGTGGTGGTGCATCTGCTCTCGGTGCGGTTCAACCGCAGAATTCGACTCCGTTGTTTTGCCAGTGACAATAGCCTGCCAACCGTCCAGTCGCTTGTGGATGTATTTCCCGTAGCAAACTGGTTCGAACGCGAGTGCTTCGACCTGTTCGGCATCCTGTTCGAAGGCCATCCGGACCTGCGCCGCATCCTCACTGACTACGGCTTTGTCGGCCACCCGTTCCGCAAGGACTTCCCGCTCTCGGGCAACGTGGAGGTGCGCTACGACGCCGAACGCAAGCGCGTGGTGTACGAACCGGTTTCCATCGAACCGCGCGTCGGCGTGCCGCGCGTAGTGCGCGAGGACTCGCGCTGGCAGCAGGCCGCCACTGAACTGCCGGGCAAGGACGGCGCGCCATGACCCAGGAAATCCGCAACTACACGCTCAACTTCGGCCCCCAGCATCCGGCTGCGCACGGCGTGCTGCGCCTGGTGCTGGAGATGGACGGCGAGGTGGTGCAGCGTGCCGACCCGCACGTGGGCCTGCTGCATCGCGGCACCGAGAAGTTGGCCGAGTCCAAGCCCTACAACCAGTCCATCGGCTACATGGACCGGCTGGACTACGTGTCGATGATGTGCAACGAGCACGCCTACGTGCGCGCCATCGAGAAGCTGCTGCAGGTGGAAGCGCCGGTGCGCGCGCAGTACATCCGCACGATGTTCGACGAGATCACCCGCATCCTCAATCACCTCATGTGGATCGGCTCCAACGGCCTGGACCTGGGCGCGATGGCGGTGTTCCTGTACGCCTTCCGCGAGCGTGAGGAGCTGATGGACTGCTACGAGGCGGTGTCGGGCGCGCGCATGCACGCCACCTACTACCGCCCCGGCGGCGTCGCCCGCGACCTGCCCGACGCCATGCCCAAATACCGCGAGTCGCTGTGGCGGAAGGGCGCCGACCTCAAGCGCGCCAATGAATGGCGCGAAGGCTCGCTGCTCGATTTCCTCGACGCCTTCACCGATGACTTTCCGCACAAGGTGGACGAGTACGAGACCCTGCTCACCGACAACCGCATCTGGAAGCAGCGCACCGTCGGCATCGGCGTGGTGCCGGTGGACATGGCGCTGGCCTGGGGCATGACCGGCCCCATGCTGCGCGGCTCCGGCCTGGCCTGGGACCTGCGCAAGAAGCAGCCGTACGCGGCCTACGACCAGATGGATTTCGACATCCCGGTGGGCGTGCAGGGCGACTGCTACGACCGCTACTTGGTGCGCGTGGAAGAAATGCGCCAGTCCAACCGCATCATCAAGCAGTGCATCCAGTGGCTGCGCGCCAACCCGGGCCCGGTGATGGTGACCAACTTCAAGGTCGCGCCGCCCAGTCGCGCGGAAATGAAAGACGACATGGAAGCGATGATCCACCACTTCAAACTCTTCACCGA
>JANNQY010000018.1:0-3271 GCA_031400995.1 Lysobacteraceae bacterium | reverse complement strand
GGGAACGCGGCCTTCCATGATCGCCTTCACCTGGTCGGCATCAATGGTTTCCCACTCCATCAGCGCGGTGGCCATGGCCTCGACCATGTCGCGCTTTTCCTCAAGAATGCGCCGCGCCACCTGGTACTGCTCGTCCAGGATACGGCGGATTTCGCCGTCTACCTTCTGCTGGGTGGCTTCGGAGATCGTCTTGTTCTGCACGCCGAAACCGGCGTCGCCATCGGCATACACCATGGTGCCGAGCAAGTCGGACATGCCGTACTTGGTGACCATGCCGCGGGCCATCTTGGTCGCCCGCTCGAAATCGTTGGAAGCGCCTGTGGACATTTCGCCAACAAAGATCTCTTCGGCGATACGTCCGCCGAACAGGATCGCCAACTCTTCGAGCATCTTGTCCTTGTACTTGCTCAGCGCGTCGTGCTCCGGCAGCTGCCAGGTAAGGCCCAGCGCCCAGCCGCGCGGCATGATCGTCACCTTGTGCACGGGATCGGCTTTCGGCAGCGACATCGCGACCACGGCGTGGCCGGACTCGTGGTAGGCGGTGTTGCGGCGCTCTTCCTCGCGCATCACCATGCTGCGGCGCTCGGGACCCATGAAGATCTTGTCCTTGGCGTCCTCGAAATCCTGCATGTCCACCTGCTGCTTGTTGCGACGCGCGGCATAAAGCGCCGCCTCGTTCACCAGGTTGGCCAGGTCCGCACCCGAGAGACCAGGCGTGCCGCGGGCCAGCAGGTCCGGGCGCACGTCCTCGTGCAGCGGCACCTTACGCATATGCACGCGCAGGATCTGCTCGCGGCCCTTGATGTCCGGAAGCGAGACCATCACCTGGCGGTCGAAGCGGCCCGGGCGCAGCAGCGCCTTGTCGAGCACGTCCGGACGGTTGGTCGCAGCGATCACGATGACGCCTTCGCTGCCCTCGAAGCCGTCCATCTCCACCAGCAGCTGGTTCAGCGTCTGCTCGCGCTCGTCGTGGCCACCGCCCATGCCGGACCCGCGATGGCGGCCCACGGCGTCGATTTCGTCGATGAAGATGATGCAGGGCGAGTGCTTCTTGGCGGTCTCGAACATGTCACGCACGCGGCTGGCGCCGACGCCCACGAACATCTCGACGAAATCCGAACCGGAGATCGCGAAGAACGGCACCTTGGCCTCGCCGGCGATGGCGCGCGCCAGCAGGGTCTTGCCGGTGCCCGGGGGGCCGACCATCAGCACGCCGCGCGGGATCTTGCCGCCCAGCTTCTGGAAACGGCCCGGATCGCGCAGGAACTCGACCAGCTCGCCCACTTCTTCCTTCGCTTCCTCCACGCCAGCGACATCGGCCAACGTGACCTTGACGTCGTTCTCGCCCTGCAGCTTGGCGCGCGACTTGCCGAAGCTCATGGCGCCCTTGCCGCCGCCCTGCTGCATCTGCCGCATGAAGTAGATCCACACGCCGATCAGCAGCAGGATGGGCAGGAAGCTGGTCACCAGGCTCCAGAACAGCGAGCGCTCGGACGGCTTCTCCTGCACGGTGACCACGCCGTTATCAAGCAGGGTGTCCACCAGGCGCGAGTCGCGCGGGTTGCTGGTGGTGAATTTGCTGCCGTCGCGGCGCTCGCCTTGGATGGCCAGGCCGTTGTCGGCGATGGTGACCTTGGCAACGCGGTCGCCCTTCACCTCTTCGATGAACTGGTTGTAGGACAGGTCGCTGGTGGGCCCGGCCACCGGTGCCGAGAAACTCTGGAACACCGCCATCAGCACGACGGCAATGATGAGCCAGAGCAGGAGGTTCTTCGCCAGGTCGTTCATCGTTACTTTCCTCGGCGCTTGCCCAAGGCCAGCGCATAAACTTCATTCGACCGGCGGCGGGAGGCCGCTGGCTTGCGAATCACCAGCTTGTCGTAGCGCGTCCTGAGATCCTTCACGTACGCATCGAAACCTTCGCCATGGAACAACTTGATCAGGAAGTTGCCTCCCGGCTTCAAGTGGCTTTCGGCGAAGTCGCGGGCCAGTTCCGAGAGGTACATCGCCCGGGCCTGGTCCACGGTATCCACGCCAGTCATATTGGGGGCCATGTCGGAGAGCACAAGGTCCACCGGAGCGCCGGCCAGCAGGGATTCCAGCTCCGACAATGGACCGGGCTCTCTGAAATCGCCGTGAATGAATTCGACCCCGGCAATGGGCGGCATTTCCAGGATGTCCAGGGCCACCACCCGGCCGCGCTCGCCCAAGTCGCGGCGCACCACCTGGGACCAGCCGCCGGGGGCGGCGCCCAGGTCCACCACCACCATGCCGGGCTTGAGCAGGCGGTCGCGCTGCATCAGTTCTTCCAGCTTGTAGGCGGCGCGTGAACGCATGCCTTCGGCTTGCGCCCGCTTCACGTAGGGGTCGTCGAAGTGTTCCTTGAGCCAACCTAGGCTGCTTTTGCTGCGTGCCATGGGCTACGGCGGCCTGAAGGCGGAAGTGGCCACCATGATACCCTACGGCCCCTTTTGCCCCCGTCCGGAACCCCATGTCCGCTGCCCTCAGCAACCCCCAGAAGCGCTATCTGCGCGGCCTCGCCCACGACCTCAAACCCGTCATCCTGGTGGGCGCCAAAGGCATCACGGACAACCTGGTGGCGGAAACCGGCCTGGCCATCGAGCGCCATGAACTGATCAAGGTCCGCGTGGCCGCCGGCGACCGCGAGCTGCGGGATCTTTGGATCGCCGAGCTGTGCGAACGCGCGCAGTCCGACCTGGTGGCCCGCATCGGCAATATCGCCGTGCTGTACCGGCGAAGCCAGGACAACCCGCTCATCGTGCTCCCCAAGGCCTGATTCCGGCCTTTCGCCCCCCAAGGTCCAGGCATGCAGCTGGCGCAGGAAAACCCCGATTTCGTCTATGTGCTGCGCGGCGCCAGCGCGGCCGGCGTGCAGGTGAACCAGGAAACCTTGACCCAGAGCTTCCTGCTCACGCCCAACCAACTGGTGGCCGGCTGGCGTCCTGCCTCGGTGGATGAGCTGGCGCCCGAAGACATGCAGGCGGTACTCGCGCTGGAGCCGGCCCTGGTGCTGCTGGGTTCCGGCGTGCGCCAGCGGTTTCCCACGGCGGCGGTGATGGCCGCCGTGCTGACGCGCGGCATCGGGATCGAGGTGATGGACAGCGGCGCCGCCGCGCGCACCTTCAACGTGCTGGCCGCCGAAGGCCGCAAAGTCGTCGCAGCGTTCCTGCTGCCCGGCTGACCTTCCGCCCAGCCCGCCATTTTTTGTAGGAGGGACTTCAGTCCCGATGGTCTCGGCCAAGAGCATCGG
>JANNQY010000017.1:0-3691 GCA_031400995.1 Lysobacteraceae bacterium | reverse complement strand
GGAAACGAGGCCTGCGAGCGCTTCAGCTTCTACGGCATGCGCAACATCCTGACGCCGTTCCTGATCACCAGCCTGCTGCTGTCCTACCCGCTGGCTGATCGTGCCGGCATCGCCAAGGACGTTTTCCACACCTTCGTCATTGGCGTGTATTTCTTCCCGCTGCTCGGCGGCTGGCTGTCGGACCGGTTTTTTGGAAAATATCGCACGGTGTTCTGGCTGTCGCTGGTGTACTGCATCGGCCACGGTTTCCTGGCTTTTTTCGAGGACAACCGCACCGGCTTCTATGCCGGCCTCGTGCTCATTGCCTTGGGGTCGGGCGGCATAAAACCGCTGGTGTCGGCCTTCGTCGGGGACCAGTTCGACCAGACCAACAAGCACAAGGCGAAGATCGTCTACGACGCGTTCTACTGGACCATCAACTTTGGCTCGTTCTTCGCCTCGCTGCTGATGCCGCGCGTGCTGGCCTCATGGGGTCCAGCGTGGGCCTTCGGCATCCCCGGGATTTTGATGGCGTTGGCCACCCTGGTGTTCTGGCTGGGGCGCAAGAAGTACGTGAATGTGCCGCCGACGCCGCCCAACCCCGACTCGTTCCTAAACGTTGCGCGCACCGCGCTTCTTGCGCCCGGCGGCGCGCGTGCCGGGCTTTGGGTGGCGGGCCTGGGCGCGCTGCTGGCGGTGTACGCGCTGGTGCGCATCCCGGACCTGGGCTTCGTGATCGCCGCCTGCATGGCGCTGGGCCTTCTGATGCTATTTGGCGGGATTGGTACGTCCATGCACCTGGATCGCGCTCGCGGCGCCCATCCCGCCGAGGCGGTGGAGGGCGTGCGCGCGGTGCTGCGCATCCTCATCGTGTTCGCCTTGGTCACGCCGTTCTGGTCGCTGTTCGACCAGAAGGCATCCACCTGGATCCTGCAGGGCGACGCCATGGTGATGCCGCACGCCGAGTGGTGGTGGCCGAGCTGGCTGGTGCAGAAGCCCGCCCAGATGCAGGCCTTGAACCCGCTGCTGGTGATGCTGCTTATTCCGTTCAACAACCTGGTGCTGTATCCGGCGCTGCGGCGACTGGGCTTCGAGCCCACGGCGCTGCGCCGAATGGGTTTTGGTATTTTCATCTCGGGCATGGCTTGGGTGGCCGCGGGCGCCATCCAGATCTACATTGATGGCGGTAGCCCCACGTCCATCGCTTGGCAGATCCTGCCGTATGCGCTGCTCACGTTTGGCGAGGTGCTGGTGTCTGCCACCGGGCTGGAGTTCGCCTACAGCCAGGCCCCGGCTTCGATGAAGGGATCGATCATGAGTTTTTGGCTGCTGTCGGTCACCTTCGGCAACCTGTGGGTGCTGATGACCAACGCGTCGCTGCGCCAGCCAGTGGTGCAGGGCTGGATCAGCGGCAGCGGCCTCAGCGAGACCGCCTGCCTGATGTTCTTCTTCGCCGGGTTTGCTTTCGTGGCCGCGCTTGCGTTTACGCTGTATGCGCGCAGTTACAAACTGCTGGATCACTATCGCGCGGTCTGACCCAATGATCTTCATGCTGCCGCGCGCCGTGAGGGCGACTCTAGGTGCCCTGCTGGTGGCCACCAACACGGTGCTGCACGTGCCGGTGCTGCTGGTGGTGGCCATTGCCAAGGCGATGCTGCCGATCGCGGCGATTCGTCCGCTTTTTGACCGGGTGCTGATGCTGATCGCGGAGAGTTGGGTCGGCGTCAACAGCCGGTTGATCGACGCCTTCACGCGCACCCGGTTCCTGGTGGAGGGCGTGGAGGGCCTGCGCTACGGTGGCCACTACCTGGTGCTGGCCAACCACCAGAGCTGGGTGGATATCCCGGTGCTGCAGAAAGTGTTCAACCGGCGCATCCCGCTGCTGCGGTTTTTCCTCAAGAGCCAGCTGTTTTGGGTGCCGCTGCTGGGCCTGGCCTGGTGGGCGCTGGATTTCCCGTTCATGAAGCGCTACTCCAAGCAGCAGTTGGCGCGCCGCCCCGAGTTGGCCGGTCGTGACCTCGCGGCAACCCGGGCCGCTTGCGAGAAGTTCCGCCGCATTCCGGTCTCGGTGATGAATTTCGTCGAGGGCACTCGCTACACCCCAGCCAAGCACGCGCAGCAGGGGGCGCCGTTCCGCTATCTGCTGCGGCCCAAGGCCGGCGGCGTGGCCTTCGTGTTGGGCGCGATGGGGGAGGCCATCGAATCCGTCCTGGACGTAACCGTCAGCTACGACATCGGCAAGCCCAGCCTGGCCGACCTGCTCAGCGACCGTGTGCGCGAGGTGCGAGTGCACGTACGCGAGCGGCCGGTCCCAGCCGGATTGGCCGGCGGTGACTACGAAAATGATCCCCTGCACCGCGAGCGGTTCCAGTCCTGGATAAACCAGCTGTGGGCCGACAAGGACGCGCTGCTGGCGTCCTGGAAAAGCGCGCCGCCGCCGCTCTAAAGAACTTCGGCGCTGAAGGTGTCGCAACGGCGGTAGTCGCCAGTCTCGAATCCGGTGCGGAACCAGCGCACGCGCTGCTCGGCGCTGCCGTGGGTGAACGAGTCCGGGACCACTTCGCCCTGGCCTTGGCGCTGGAGCGTGTCGTCGCCAATGGCGGTGGCGGTTTTCATCGCTTCTTCCAAGTCGCCTGATTCGAGCCAGGCGTGGCGCTGCTGGGCGCGATTGGCCCACAGACCGGCGTAGCAGTCGGCCTGGAGTTCCTGGCGCACCAGCGGGCCGTCGGCTCCCTCCACGTTGCCACCGCGCTGGCGGATCTGGTTCACCTTGTCGGACACGCCGGTGAGGGTCTGGATGTGGTGGCCCACCTCGTGCGCAATCACATACGCCTCGGCGAAGTCACCGCCGCCGCCCAGGCGCTCCTGCATTTGCTGGAAGAACGACAGGTCGATGTAGACCTTGCGGTCGCCCGGGCAATAGAACGGACCCACGGCGGCGGTGGCGCCACCGCAGGCAGAATTCACCCGGCCACTGAACAAAACCAGCTGCGGGGCGGCGTAGGTTTCGCCGCTGGCCTGGAAAATGGCGCCCCAGACGTCCTCGGTTTCGCCCAGGATGCTGGCGACGAACTGCGAGGCCTCGTCGTCCACTGGCGCCTGCGCGCCGGGATCGGGCGAGTAGGTCTGGCCGCCGGGAGCCTCCTGGCCCAGCTCGGCCACCAGCCCCAGCATTTCCATCGGGTTCTTGCCCATCAGCAGGCCCAGCACCACCACGATGGCGATGCCACCCAGGCCCAGCCGCATGCCGCCACGGCCGCCACCACCGCCACCGCCCATGCCACGACGGTCCTCGACGTTGGTGCTTTTCCTTGCGCTGCGCCATTTCATGGAACGCTCTCCGCTGGGGTGCTGGGCTGATTGTTGCCTGAAACCGTGCGGCCGCGCGACCTTGGGAAGGGCAGTGATGCTGCCTTACCTGCGGCCGGGCGGGGCGGATCCGGCGCTAGGGCGCTGCAGCCGCGTCTGCGCGCATCGCTTCGAGGCTGCGCAGCCCGGCGCGGCCATCCGCGGGCAGCCCCAGTCTTGCTTGTTCGGTGGCCAGCGCCTGGCGCGTGCGGGCGCCGATCATGCCGTCGGCTTCGCCAATATCGTGGCCGCGGGCGATCAGCAGCGTCTGCAGTTCGCGGCGCTGGGCCCGGGAAATGCCGGGGTCGTCGGTGGGCCAGGGCGTGAGCAGCGGCCCGCCGCCGCGCAGGCGGTCGGACAAATG
>JANNQY010000016.1:0-13105 GCA_031400995.1 Lysobacteraceae bacterium | reverse complement strand
GAAAGGAGTAGGCTCGGGCTGAACGAGGCTCCAAACTTCCTGTTCCAGGAGTTCGTCGTCGCAGCATAGGGAGCGAGTTCCATGGCGTTTGGCCATCGCGTTGTGTTTCTTGGGGTTGCGCTCGCGCTAGGTGCCTGTGGTGGCACCAAGCTGGTCAAGCATCCAGAGCCTGCACCGACCCAGGCGGCACTCAGTGAGGCGTCCGACCAGCGCGCAATCGCCTCGCTTGATTGGGTGATTGTGCGCAACGGCGCGGGCGCCTGGGCCAAGAACGCTGATTGGGATGAATACCTGATCCAGGCAGTCAACACTTCGCACGAACCAGTTCGAGTAACCGGCGTGGCGGTGTTCGATTCACTCGGGAACCGGATCGAGTCGAGGTCGGACCGCAGTCAACTGGTGAAGGGAAGCAAGCAGTCGGTGAAGCGCTACCGGGACTCGGGGCTGGAGGTCAAGGCAGGCATGGGTGGCACTGGCCTGGTGGTGGCGGGCGCTGCAGCGGGCATTGCCGGTTGCGGTGTAGCAGTCGGGACAGCGAGGTCAACAGCGAAATAAAACTTCGCCGGACAGCGTTCCCCGCGGACCTTCTGGCAGCCCAGCCAGTCAGCCTTCATGTCTTTTTTCCGCTCGCGCCCTCGCCCGGCCACGTCGAGATAGCTTACGAGGACAGCCAGGGTCGGCACCTGCTGGAGATAGATACTGACAAAGCACTTGCCGGACTACATCTGAAGCAGGGCGGAGCCGAGCTAGCCACCGGTTCTGCGGTTGCGACAAACCGCTAATTCAGCTGCTGACACGGGACGCATCGCTCCAGTCGCCGCCTCCACGTTGGCCAGCACTTCGTCCATCGTGATTTCCGCGGTGGCATCGCCGCAGCCGGCGGCCCAGTGAGATGACGTACCGGGTACATTTTCTTTCTCGGCGAGACACCTCTTGCCGAGAAAGAAAATGTACCCGGCACGAATCAGCGGCGGGTTTAGGGAGCGCTGACGACGTAGACCAGGGTGCTTCCCTGGTAGGCCTGGCGATAGAAGACGCCACCGCACTTCTGGTAGGTGACGCCGTTCACTGTCGCCGCCTCGCAGCCTGCGGGCAATGCGGCCACGGCAGTGCCGATCTCAAGGATGGGCTGGGCCGCAGGCGCAGGCGTGGCCGCGGACGCGACCGCCGCCGTCGTGGCCACGGCTGCGGTGGTGGCTACGGCCGCCGTCGCCACCACGGCGGTGGAGCGATAGGCCGTGCGCCGGGCCACGCCGGCGTAGCTCACCGGAGTGGCGGGCCGACCAACGATGGCGTGCGCCGCGCTGATCAGGTCGAAGCCGGCAGGCCCGCGGGTGGCGCCTGCGACAAGCAGAACGCTGGCCGCGGAAAGACCCAGAACGATCGATGTGCGAAGGATACTCATGTCAACCTCAATTCTTGATAACGTCGATTTGAGTGGCGCCGGGCAGCGGCGTGAACTGGAACAGACCGTCCGCGATCTTTGGCGCGGCGTCGAAACTCCGGACGGTGATCGAGAACTCCGGCATGCCGGCCATGTCGGTGGTGGTGATGGTGTATTTGCAGGGCGCAGGCTTGTCGCCGGCTTCCACCCACACCTGGATGTCAATGTCCGGGGAGCGGAAGGCCAAGTGGTCGCAGACTTTGCCTTCGATCACCGATTGGCCGATCACCATGCCGCTGGTGGCCGCGCCGGTGAGCCGTTCAATGGCCTCCGCGTGCAGCAAGTCGGAGGCAGGGGCGACGATGTCGAGCTCATCGACGATGAAGTCCAGGGTCTCGTCAATGGTGGGCGGTGCCGGAACCACTGCGTACACCAGCGACTCCGGGTTGGACATGGTCAGGTTGGCGCCGTCGTAGTAGAAATCCTGCATCACCAGGTCCCCATAGCGCTTGGCGTGGAACTTGTTGGGGCGCTGTAGGGTCAGGGTATTGGCGGAGTTGAACGTTATCTTCTGGCCCGAATGCAGCACCACGTCCAGCGTGCTGCTGGTGTCGAGGCTGAACTCGGGCAGCGACGCCAGGTACTCGGTCATCCGCCGCAGCCCGGCCACGGCCGCCGGATCCACCGAGGCGGCAGCCACAGGTGCCGCCGAGGCGGCGGAAGCCGGTTCCGCGGCCGGGGCGGCAACAGGCTCGGCGGCAGGCTCGGCCTGCTGCGAACACCCTACCGCAGCGAACAGCACTGACAGCGCGAGTGCAAGCTGCCGCAAAGCCGGGGCACGACGAGAAGAAGAGCCAACATTTCTTGGGTTTGTGTGCATGGGTATGCCCTTGGGTGGCCGCGGCTGCGACGTGGGTAATGACAGGACGGTGAAGTTGCGGACATGCGTAACACCCCCGGCCGCGCCCGGAACCTCCCCGAGGGGCAGCGACATGGGGGCTGTAGCCCGCCCCATTCTGCGGAAAGGCGACCTCAAGTCAACTGGCCCGAACGGCGCCTACCGCCCCCCAAGCAAGCCGTGCTTGACCCCGCGCAACCCCGCCTTGGACGCGTCTCTCAGCGCAGCAAGGATTCCAGCAGTACAGGCAGGGCGGAACTGGCCGCCTCCACATTGGCCAGGACCTCGTCCATCGTGATCTCCGCGACCGCATCGCCGCAGCCGGCGGCCCAGTTGGCCACCAGCGCGAGGCAAGCGTAGTCCAGGCCCAACTCGCGGGCGAGGCCGGCTTCCGGCATACCGGTCATGCCCACCAGGTCGCAGCCGTCGCGCTTCATGCGGGCGATCTCGGCGCGGGTTTCCAGGCGCGGGCCCTGGGTGGCGCCGTAGCAGCCGCCGTCCTCAAGCGCGGCGCCGGACTTCGCAGCGGCGGCGCGCACGGCGGCGCGCAGTGACGGCGTGTACGGGTCGCCGAAATCCACGTGCAGCAGCTCGCCGTCTTCGCCATCCCAGAAGCTGGAGCCGCGGCCCCAGGTGTAATCAATCAGCTGGTCGGGCAAGGCCAGCACGCGCGGGCCGTAGCGCTCGGTGATGCCGCCCACGGTGTTGATGGCCAGCACGCGCTGGGCGCCCAGCTGCTTGAGCTGCCAGAGGTTGGCGCGGTAGTTCACGCGGTGCGGCGGCAGCGCATGGCCTTCGCCGTGGCGGGCCAGGAAGGCCACGCGCCGGCCCGCGAGCTCACCCACGCGCACCGGGCCAGAAGGTTTGCCCCAGGGCGTTTCGCCCTGCACCGCCTCGGCGTCGTGCAGCGCGGCGAGCCGGTACACGCCGGTGCCGCCGATGACGGCCAGGTCTATGCCGGCCATGTCAGGGCCCGAGCGCGTACAGCGCCGGCAGATTGCGGCCCTGTTCGTGGTAGTCCATGCCGTAGCCGAAAACGTAGCGGTCGGGCACTTCCAGCGCCACGTAGTCGGCGTCCACGCCTTCCACGCGACGGTCGTGGTTTTTGACTGCAAGCACGGCGATGCGGATGTCGGCGGCGCCTTCGTCCTCGCACCACTGGGCCACGGCCTTGAGGGTGTGGCCTTCGTCCAGGATGTCGTCGGCCAGAAGCACGCGGCGGCCGCGCAGGGGCGTGGCGGGGCGGTGCAGCCAAGCCAGGCCCGAGCCGCTGGTGGCGCCGCGGTAGCGAGTGGCGTGCAGGTAGTCGAACTCAAGATCAATGTGCAGCTCCATCGCCAGCTGCGCCGCAAACGGCATGCCGCCGTGCATGATGGTGAGGAACACCGGCCGCGGGCCGCCTTCGTAATCGGCGTCGATGTCGGCGGCGATGCGGCGGATTTCATCCTCGATGTAGTCGCGGTCGAACAGCAGTTCGGCAGCGGCCAGCGCATCGCTGAGTTTGTTGGGCATCACGCCACTCCGGTGTCGGGGCCCGGCAGGCGGGCTTTGGCGGCATCGTAGCGCGCATTGGCGGCCAGGCCGTTCCAGCTTTGTGACGCCCGGCCCATCAGCGACGCCAGCGGCTGGGTGGGCGCGCGGTGGGCCACCGCGGCGAGCGAAGCGGGCACCAGCGCCGGTGCGCACACCAGCACGGCGTCGCAGCCGGCGTCCAGATGGGCGTCGATGCGGGCCTGGATGCCGCCGGCGGATTCGGCCGCGGCCATGCCGATGTCGTCGGAGAACACCACGCCCGTGTAGCCCATCTGCTGGCGCAGGATTTCGCGGATCCAGCGCGACGAGTAGCCGGCCAGTTCAGGCGCCACCGCGGGATACTGCACATGCGCCATCATCACGGCCTCGGCGCCGGCGTCGATGCCGGCGACGAAGGGGAGCAGGTCTTCGGCCATCAGCGCGTCCAGCGGGCGCGGGTCCACGGCGGCATCGAAATGGGTGTCTTCCAGCACCGAGCCGTGGCCGGGGAAATGCTTGAGCGTGGCGGCCATGCCGGCGTCGTGCATGCCGGCCACGTAGGCGCGGGTGAACTCGGCCACGATGGCAGGCTGGGCGTGGAAGGCGCGGTTGCCGATGGCGCGGTTGCCGCGGCCCAGGTCCACCACCGGCGCGAAGCTCAGGTCCAGACCGGTGGCGCGGATTTCGCTGGCCATCAGCCAGGCGTGCTCGCGGGCCAGGGCCAGCGCTGCGTCGCGGTCGGCTTCGAACAGACGTCCGAAGCCGTCCAGCGAGGGCAGCGGGTGGTAGCCGTCGCGGAAGCGCTGCACGCGGCCGCCTTCCTGGTCCACGCACAGCAGCTGCGGGCGCGGCGCGACGGCGCGGATTTGCGCGCACAGCTCGGCGGCTTGGCCGCGCGAGGCGAAGTTGCGGGTGAAAAGGATCACGCCGGTGACGGCGGGGTGCTGCAGCCAGTCGCGCTCTTCCGGGGCCAGCTCCAGGCCGCCAATTCCAATCACCAGCATCAGTTCTGCTCCGCCGCGCTCCAGCGCTGGTAGGGGCGCTCGGCGAGCGCAAGGTTGTAGAAACGCGGCTCGTGGGTCACTTCCACGCCGAGCCAGTCGGGTCGGTCATAAGGCGTGTCCACGGTGGGCAGTTCGAGTTCTGCCACCACCAGGCCGGCGTTCTCGCCCTCGAATTCGTCCACTTCCCAGGTCAGCTCACCCTGCGGGATGTAGTGCCGCACTTTCTCGATGCGGCCGCCCACGCACAGCGCCAGCAGGCCTTGCGCGTCGGACACGGGGATGGGGTACTCGAACTCCTGGCGGCTGGCGCCCAGCTCGCGCGACTTGAGGTTGAGGTAGCCCTGGCCACCGGCGATGCGCACGCGTACCGAGGCGCTCTGCCGGCCCTCGCGCAGCGCGGCCATGTCGTTGATGTAGCCCTGGGCCATGCGCACCGAGCGCACCGCCTGCGCCCGCCACGCGTCGCTAACCACCCGGAACTTGCGCTCGATCTCGATGCCCACGCTGCCACACTCCTTTCGCGCCTGCGGCATTGTATGCCGCACCCGGGACTATTTTTCGAACAGGGCGATCGCTTCCACGTGGGCGGTCTGCGGGAACATGTCCATGGCGCCGGCGGCCACTAGGGTGTAGCCGCGTTCGCGCACCAGGAAGCCGGCGTCGCGGGCCAGCGAGGCGCTGTGGCAGGACACGTAGACGATGCGGCGGATGCCCTTGAGCGGCAGCTGGGCCAGAACCTCGGCGGCGCCGGCGCGGGGAGGATCGAGCAGCAACTTGTCGAAGCCGGCCTTCATCCACGGCTCGCCGGCCAGGTCCTTGGCGAGGTCGGCGGCGTGGAACTCCACGTTGGCCAGGCCATTGCGCAGCGCGTTCTCGCGGGCGCGGGCCACCAAGCCGGCCTCGCCCTCCACGCCAACGACCTGCCCCGCGCGGCGCGCCAGCGGCAGGGTGAAATTGCCCAGGCCGCAGAACAGGTCCAGCACCCGGTCCTGCGGCTGCGGGTCCAGCAATTCCAGCGCCGACGCCACCATCTTCGCGTTCATGCCGGCGTTGACCTGGATGAAGTCCAGCGGCCGGAATGCCAGCTCCACGCCCTGCCCTTCGATCACGAACGACAGCGGCACCGGGCCGGGCGAAAGCGGGTGCACCGTATCCACGCCACCGGGCTGCAGGAACAGCGCGAACCCGGTCGCGCTGGCAAACGCCAGCAGCCGCTCCACGTCGGCCGCCGAAAGCGGCTCGAGGTGTCGGAACACCAGCGCCACTGCCGCATCACCAGCGATAAATTCAATCTGTGGCAGCGTGCGCTTGCCGTCCAGGCTGTCCACAAGGGCCGCGATGGCGGGGATACGCTCGCCGATGGCCGGCACCACCGTGTGGCACACCGACAGGTCGGCCACGAAGCGTGGGTCGGATTCCCGAAACCCCACCAAGGTCTTGCCCTTTTTCTCGACGAAACGCACCGAGAACCGACCCTTGCGCCGATAGCCCCAGGCCTGGTCGCTCAGCGGCTCGAGCAGCCGTCCGGGCTCGACGTGGCCGATGCGCCGCAGGTTATCCATCAGCACGCCGTGCTTGGCGGCGATTTGTTGCGGTCCGTCCAGATGCTGCAGCACGCAGCCAGCGCACGTGCCGAAGTGCGGGCAACGGGGCTGGATGCGATCGGGCGACGCGACCAGCACGGCCAGGGTCCGCGCCTCATCAAAGTGGCGGTTGCGCCCGGTCTGCTCGGCCTGCACGGTTTCCCCCGGCAGGGCACCCGACACGAACACCGCCTTGCCCTCGCGCCTGCCGACGCCGCGGCCGTCGTGGGCCAGGCCGTCGATGGCGATTTCGAACACTTGGTGGATCTTGCTGCGGGAACGGGCCACGGGCTGCGCCAAACTTTCGGGACCCGAATTGTCGCAAATCTGCGGCTCGAACGCCGGGTTGCTTCTGGGCTGGGCCTTAGTATCAAGCTCGCACGCAGTCGCATCATCGCAGCGCCGCTCCCCACGCAGGTCGCATCGCTGCCCGGCGTCTAGCTAGCGCCATCCATGGCAGCAAACGCCGGCCGTTCCGGCATCCTGCCTCCACTTCTGCGATGCAACCTGTGTGCGGACCGTCGCCCCGGAATTCTTGGGCACCCCGAATCGAGAACCTTCAAGAACGGTGTCAGAGTGAGTTCTTGGAACTCACTCTGACACCGTTCCTGCATGTTCCTGCCCCGGATGGGCAAGGACGCAGGACTGGCCCGCACACTCGACCTTGCGCCGCGGCATCCTAAAAGCGTCCGAAGGGACGCGCCGCGCGAGGCCAACTCAACCATCAAAGCGGGCGACGATTCAACCAAGCCGGATCGGCAGGAAAGATGCCGCGTGAGAGAACGCGCTGCCACAGGCGCAAGCAAACCGTGACGAACGGCCCGTGGTGCCGATCAGCGAACCTCAGCGCGCCGCACCGGGGGCGCCGTGGAGGCGAGCGTCGTCTCCTGCGAAATAAAAGGCTTCACTGAGCAGGAGGCGATGCTCGCCTCCGCGGTGACCACGGCGCCGGATCCAGCAGCCGCGTCCGCTCCAGCAGCGATGCCCGCCTCCGCGGAAACCACGGCGCCAGATCCCGCAATGAAGCCCTACTTCTGCTTCCAGCTGCCTTCGGCGGACTGGTACCACCATCCGGCGCGGGCGCTGGCCACCCACTGGCGGGCGAAAGTTTCGCGGATCTGCGCTTCCCACTCGGGGTGATTGTTGGCCACCGCGATTTCGCGGTAGACCGCGTCGCGGTCGCGGTTTTCCTCGGCCACCAGTTGGGTCACGGCCACGCGGTCCTTCAGGCCCACCTTCGTGGCGTCACGCAGCACCACGTTTCCGTCCTTGCCGAAGCCCAGCGCGCCGCTGTCGAAGTGCGCCTGCAGGCTGGCCTGGAAGCGGTCAGCCATGCGCGCCTGGATGGCCTGGATGGCCGGCGTGCGTAGGGTTATGTCGGCGGTCTGGGCATGGGCCGAGCTGATGAAGAGCGACCAGATACTGAATCCGGGCTGCGCGCTGCGATGCATGGCCTGCGGGTTGCCGGACGGCGGCGCTGCGGCCTCGTCGCCGAGGACTTTCTCCACGAATTCCTCGGCGGCCTCCTGCGCCTCCGCGGCCGGGAAGTACACATTGATGGTGACGCAGGCGCCCAGGGCAAGCAGGCCTGCAGCCAACACCAAGCCAGCAAACCGGGACTTCGTCTTCATGGCGCGCATCGCGTACTCCTCATTGGATGATGGGGGCTTGGCCTTCGGTAGCGGCCTCCAGCCGGGATACCAGCGTGGGCCAATCCACCTGCCGCCGGAAACCTACTACCTGGATCCGCGGCAGGCCGGCGCCTTCCACGATGATATAGCCATCGCCCGCTGAACCCACGCCGTCCATGGTGCAGACGTTGTCGCGCAACTTGCACGACAGCCCGATGCGGGCATAGCCGAAATCATCGAACACCTTCAGAACCTGCGTCTGCAGCCCCGCCACCAGCCCGGCACCGCCCACCTTGGAGATATCCTGCACCGCGCGCTGGCTGATGCGGCGCCGGCCCTTCCAGGCTTTATCGGTGAACAAACGCGCGTCGAAAGCCACCGGCGACCAGTCCACCAGGCGCAATTTGTCGATCTGGCCATCGAGCCGGCCGGTGATGCTGCCAAAACCGAAGGCGGCGGTGAGCGGTTCGAGGTTGATGCCGCGCAGCGAGATGTCGGCCGACAGCGTCGGCGCAATCCCGAACGGCCGCTCCATCACCAGCTCCGTCAGGGCAATCTGGCCTTCGAACAGCGCCATCTCCAGCCCGCCATCCAGCTGCAGCACACCGTCCGCATAGCGCGCCTTGGGGATGCGTCCGGTCACGGTGCCGGTGAACGGCGGCCAGCCCAAACGCTGCGACAGGCTGCCCAGGTCCAGCGTATCCAGGGTCACCCCCAGCTGGAATCGCGCGCCCTGGGCGCCCGTCGGCGGCTGCCAGCGGAACTCATCCAGCTTGACCGACCCGCCCAGCGCGCCAATCCGGCTGGGCTGCTGCAGCGCCAGCGCGCCGCCAACACTGCTGAAGCCAAATCGCGACGACTGCAGGCCGATGCCATACAGCGCCGCGCTGCCCCAGGACAGTTCGCTGTCCACCGCAGTGTCACCGGCGGTCCAGCGCAGGTCGCCCTGCAGCCCGGCCAGGATGAAGCGCTGCCGAGGATCAATGGCGTTGACTGCCGTAAGCGCCAGCGACAGATCACGCCACTGCCCCGCCTGCATCCGCAGCTCGGCCTGCGCCGCGCCTGAAAGCACCAAGTCGGCGAACCCGGCCGGCGCCAGGAATCCACTGAGGTAGCGGTCGCGTGCCACCGCAAGGTCGCCCAGCTGGATGTCCAATTCGAGATCGTGCAGCGTCGCGTCGGCGTCAAGCGCGGCGTGGCCATTCGCTTGCAGCACTTTGCCATCGCGCAGCGACAGCGTCGGCAGCCGCCACGGCCCGCGCCCGGACTGTTCGGCAGTAAGCGCAAGTTGCACCGGGCTGTCGGGCAGCTGCGCATACAGGCCGTCGGCGAGGAATTCGCCGCCGTGGGTGGTCAGGGTTGCCGCCACGCGGGTGTCGGCGCCCGCCTGCCGGTAGTCCAACTCCAGCCGCGCATCCAGGCCTGCGGCGGCCAGCCAGCCATCGGGCGTCTCCAGGCCCACGCCCGAAAGCGCCAGGTCGGTGCGCACCTGCAGGCTTTCGTCAGCAGGCAGCGCAATCTCGATGTCCCCGGCCAGTTGGCCCTGCGTCCACTGCCCTTCGGCCCACAAGCCGGCCAGGAAGGCCTTGAGCCAGGCCACCGGAACCGCGTGCAGCTGCAGCCGCGACAAGTCGGGCGCCGCCGCCAATGCCTCGTAGGAAATCCGACTCTTGTCCAGCGCGATATCCACGCGCGTGGCGGCCGGAGAAATCGCCAGCGCCAGCGTGCCGGCGCGCACGCCGGGCCCGCCCAGCGAGCCACGACAGACCCACGCGCCATCGGCGGCCGTCTGAAGCGGGCAGCGCCACACCAGGTCCTTGGCCTTGAGCGAAAGCAGCGGGAAATCCAGCTGCGCGACCCGCATTTCAAGCTGGCCTTCGGCCGCGCCCTCCGGCCAGGTGAGCGTCATCGCCACGCCCTGCAGGCTGCCTACACCGGAGCGAACCGTGTCCACTTGGGCGCGCATCACCTTGGCCTGCGCCGGCAGGGCCAGCACCAACAGGAGCGCAAGCAGCATCTTGCCTGGGGCGCAGGGTCGCAGCATGCTGGCAGCATAGTGGTTTTGCACCGCTCGATTAAGGCGCCTGCGCCCGGGAACCTGCAATGAATCCGCGCCTGCTGCTGTTAGAAGACGATCCGGTCAGCGCTGCCTTCCTGCAGCAGGTGCTGGCGCGCCTGCCGGCCCAAGTGGAGCACGCGGCCAGCGTGGCCGCGGGGCGGCGGCTGGCCTGCGCGCAGCAGCAGCTGTGGCTTTTCGACGCGCGCCTGCCCGATGGCCACGGCGCCGCGCTGCTGGCCGAACTGCGCGCTCGAGGCCTGGATACGCCGGCGCTGGCGCTCACCGCCGATGACGATCCGGACACCCTGGCGCGGCTGGGCGAGGCCGGCTTCGCGCAGGTAATGAGCAAGCCGATTGCCGCGGCGGCGCTGCTGGCCGCCGTGCGCCGCCATCTGCGCCCGGCCCAGGACGCGCTGGTGTGGGATGACCCGGCCGCACTGCGGGCACTGGGCGGCAGCGCCAGCGCGATGGTGGCACTGCGGCAGCTGTTCCTGGACGAACTGCCCGGACAAATGCGCGCCGTAAGCGATGCGCTTGAGCGCGGCGAAGCCGCCGTCGCCCGCGACCAACTGCATCGGCTGAAGGCCAGCTGCGGATTCGTCGGCGCCCAAGCGCTGCTGGTCGCCGTGCAGCACCTTTCGGCCAATCCGGAGGATCCCGAGGCGCGCCGCGTGTTCGAACGCCGCGCTCAGGAACTGCTGGCTGGCTGAGCCAGCTCAGGCCTTGCGCAGTCGCGCCAGCTCGGAGAGCAGGCCCCACGACTTCAGCGGCAGCGGGCCCAGATGCACCTGCAGCACGCCGCGCAGGGCGCCGCGCAGCTCGGCCAGCTGTTCGGGCGGCGGCAGCCGGTCTTCGGCCAGCGCCAGCAGCGCGGCACCGGTGACCGAACCGGCGTCATGGGCACGGTCGCGCAGCGGGCCGCGCTCGGCGTCCAAACGGTAGCGGCCCGCTGGGTCCACGCGGCTGCCGTCTTCTTCCACGCCCAGCGGCAGGCCGTAGCCCAAAACCTCCAGCAGGTCGCGCTCGAAGCGGCGCAGCGTCCACGCCAGCGGCGCCGCGCTGCCCAGTTCCAGGCGCAGCAAGGCATAGCGCTCAAACAGCTCGGGCGCCGGGTCCTGCCGCGGCAGCAGACGCAGCACCAACTCGTTGACGTAAAACGCCGCCATCAGCGCCTCGCCCTGCAGCAGCGGCGCGGCATCCAGCGCTTCAGCCTGAAGCAGCCGCGCCAGCTCCCCGCGCGGCAGGAAATCCACCCGCAGCCACTGCAGCGGCTGCAGCGCGGCGCGCAGCGGATGGCGCTTGGTACCCTGCACGCCGCGGGCAATCACGCCAATGCGGCCGTGGTCGCGGGTGAGCATCTCCACGATCAGGCTGGTTTCGCGCCAGGGCCGCGCGTGCAGCACGAAGGCCGGCTGCGCCTGCACGCGCATGTCAGTCGGAGTAGCCGAAGCGCCGCAGCGCGGCCTCGTCGTCGGACCAACCCTCGCGCACGCGGCACCAGGTCTCCAGGAATACTTTTCGCCCGAACAGCTTCTCCATGCCCAGGCGCGCACCGGTGCTGATGGCCTTCATGCGCTCGCCGCCCTTGCCGATGACGATCGGCTTCTGGCCCTCGCGCTCCACCCACACCACGGCCGCGATGCGCAGCATCTCGCCGTCGAGCTCGAACTTCTCGATCTCCACCGTGGTGGAATACGGCAGCTCCTCGCCCAGCCGCAGCATCAGCTGCTCGCGCACCAGTTCACCGGCCAGGAATTTCTCGCTGCGGTCGGTGATCTCGTCCTCGGCATACAGTGGCTCGGATTCCGGCAGCAGGGCCAGCACGGTCTTGACCAGGCCCTCCAGGCCTTTGCGCTTGAGCGCGGACATCGGGTACACCGCGTTGAAAGTGCGCTCCGCCGTCACTTCGGCGATGAACGGCAGCAGCTTGCCCTTCTCGGGCACCTTGTCCACCTTGTTGATCACCAGCACGCAGGGCACGCCGGAGTCTTTCAGTGCGCGGTAGGCCAGGCTGTCGTCGTCGGTCCAACGGCCGGCTTCAATCACCAGCAGCGCGGCATCCACGCCCTCCACGGCACCGCGCGCGGCGCGATTCATCATGCGGTTCATGGCGCGCTTCTGCTCGCCGTGGATGCCGGGCGTGTCCACCAGCAGCAGCTGCCCTTCGGCGAAGGTGGCAATGCCCAGCAGGCGGTGGCGGGTGGTTTGCGGCCGCGGCGACACGATGCTGACCTTGGTGCCGACCAGCGCGTTCACCAAGGTGGACTTGCCTACGTTGGGACGGCCGATGACGGCCACAGTGCCGGCGCGATAGGCGGCGGCGGTCGGATTGGATGCGCTCACGGTGACTCCAGTTTGGCCAGCAGGCGCTCGGCGGCCAGCTGTTCGGCGACGCGCAGGGATGGCGCCTCGGCTTGTTCGGCGTGCACAGGCTCGCTGGTCTCGCAGCTCACCTGGAAAATCCGCGCGTGGTCATCGCCGGTGGTGTCCACCAGCCGGTAGGCCGGCCGCGGCAGCTGCCGGGCCTGCAGCCATTCCTGCAGGCGGGTTTTGGGATCTTTTTCCACCTTGCCCACCGGCAGTTCGGCCATCAGCGGCTCGAACCAAGGCAATACCGCCGCGCGGCAAGCGTCGAAACCGGCATCGAGATGGATGGCGGCAACCACCGCCTCAAGCGCGTCGGCGAGAATGGAATCGCGGCGATGGCCGCCGCTCTTGAGTTCGCCCGGGCCCAGCGCGATGCGCGCGCCCAAGACCAAGTCACGGGCGATGGTGGCCAGCGCCGATTCGCGCACCAGCGCCGCGCGCGCCCGGGTGAGGGCGCCTTCATCGGCTTTGGGCCAGCGCGCGTGCAGCGCCTCGGCCACCAGCAGGTTCACCAGCGCGTCGCCCAGGAACTCCAGGCGCTCATTGTTCGGCGCCCCGACGCTGCGGTGCCTAAGGGCATGCTGCAGCAGGTCGGGGTTTTGGAACGCGTGCCCGATGCGATCAGCCACTCGGTGCCTTGCCGTTGAGGTCGACCGTGTGCTCGAAC
>JANNQY010000015.1:0-1641 GCA_031400995.1 Lysobacteraceae bacterium | reverse complement strand
GGCCAGCCGAGTTGGTCGGCGAGTTTCCAGGCGAGGCTGTGCAGCACGCGGTCGCCCAGGAGGCGCAGCCGAAGGCCACGCAGGTGGTCGAGCTGGCGCTCAGCGGCCTTCAGATCGAGTTCACCGCGCCGGGCCAGGCCGTAGAGCTGGGCCAGGACCTGGGAGCGGATCAGGGTCGGCGCCAGCACGGCGCGAACCCCAAAAACCCCACAATAAACCCCACAGGTTGCGCGCGCTTCGCTGCGACGCCCTGGGACGGATCGGGACAAAATATCCTTACACGACAGTGGGGTAGATCATTTCCGGGGACCCCGTGGGACCCTCTGAAAAGCTACTCGATGTTTTGCACCTGCTCGCGCATCTGCTCGACCAGCACTTTCATCTCCACCGCCAGACTGGTCAGTTCGAGGGCTGCCGACTTAGAGCCCAGCGTGTTGGCCTCGCGCTGCAGTTCCTGGATCAGGAAGTCCAGCCGCTTGCCGACCTCGCCGCCGGCCTTCAGCAGGCGCTCGATCTCGTCCAGGTGGGCGCGCAGGCGGGCCAGTTCCTCGGCCACGTCGATGCGAATCGCATAGGCCGCGGCTTCGTTCAGCGCACGTTCCTTGATGCTCTCGGCGCTAAGGCTGTTGGCAGCGCCGCTGGCCACCAGCGCTTCGTTCCAGCGTTCTACAAAACGCTGCTGCTGGCGCACCACCACCGCCGGCACCAGCGGTTCGGCGGCAGCGGCGAGTTCGCGCAGCCGTTGCAGCTTTTCCATCAGCACCTGCACCAGCCTGGCGCCCTCGCGGGCCCTGGCCTGGCTCAAGCCCTTGACACATTGCCGGGTCGCTTCCAATGCGGCCTCGTCGAGCCGTTCGGGCACTGCCGCCCCACGGCACCACAGCAGCGCTTCGTTGACCGACAGCGCGCGGGCATTAGCCAGCCAGCCCTGGACCAGACTTTCCAGGTGGTTCAACCGGCTCAGCAGCTCGGGTGTCGGTTGCGGCCAGGCTGCGTCGTTGTCGCGTGTCGTGGACAGCCGCAACTCGATCTTGCCACGCTTGAAGGCCGCCCCCACCAGCTCGCGCAGCGCGGGCTCCAGGCCCCGCATGTCGTCGGGAAGGCGCAGGGCCAGGTCGAGAAAACGGCCGTTGACCGAGCGCATTTCGATGCTCACCGCACCGCGACCGTTCCTGGGTGTGGAAGGGTTGGCATCGTCCGCCGCAGCAGGCCCCTCCGACGCATTGGCATACCCGGTCATGCTGTAAACTGGCATGGAATTTGCACCTTAGCCAAACCCACGATTATGTCAAAGACCAAACCCGCTCCGTTGCCCTCAGGCACGGTCGTGGGGGGTTATCAGATCGTCAAGAAACTCGCTGCGGGGGGCTTCGGCGTGGTGTATCTGGCCGAAGACGCCAAGCAGCACCTGGTGGCGCTGAAAGAGTATCTGCCGGCGTCACTGGCCGAGCGTGCGCCGGGCGAACTGACACCGCGTGTCAAGCCCGACAAGCAGCCGCTGTACCGGCTAGGGCTGAAGAGCTTCTTCGAAGAAGGCCGTTCGCTGGCGCAGATTTCGCACCCCAGCGTGGTCTCGGTGCTGAACTTCTTCCGCGAGAACGAAACCGTCTACATGGTGATGAACTACCTGCAGGGCGACAC
>JANNQY010000014.1:0-3298 GCA_031400995.1 Lysobacteraceae bacterium | reverse complement strand
GGCGCAGTTCGGTGTCGTGGCATGCGCCGTGGGGTACGCAGCAGTCCAACAGCGCGCTGCTCGATCTGGCGCAGGTGGATAGCGACGGCTATCGCGATCACAGCCGCGCGCGCCGCCAGAACGGCCAGGCCCTGCTGAAGGGCGCGCTGGGATCGGACGGACGCTACACGGTCCTAGTCAACCATCTGGACCTGCGTGCGCTCGATCCCCAGGGGCTTACCGCCGCGCAGCTCGACGGCGATCGCCGCGCCGCCAGCGCCGGCGCGCTGCTGTTCAACACGCGCAAGACAGTGCAACAGACCCAGCTGGGGGCGCAGCTTGAGTACGACCTCAGCCCGGCCCACACGCTGGCGGCCACCGCCTACAGCGGCACGCGCGACACCGCGCAGATGCTGTCGGTGCCGGTAGCGGCGCAGGCCAACCCGCTCAACGGCGGCGGCGCCATTGACCTGGCCCGCGACTATCGCGGCGCCGACCTGCGCTGGCGCTGGGACACCGCGCTGGCCGCGCGGCCATTCGCCATTACCGTGGGCCTGGAGCAGCAGGTGTCGGACGAGCGACGCCTGGGCTTCGAGAATTTTTCGGGGCCGCAGCTGGGGGTGCTTGGCGCGCTGCGACGCGACGAGCGCAACCGGGTGACCGGCCGCGATGCCTATCTGCAGGCCGAGTGGGAGCCGGCCGAACGTTGGCGCCTGAACGCCGGACTGCGCCGCAGCGAGGTGGATTTCCGCTCGCACGATGACTTCGTCACCGCCAGCAACCCCGACGACAGCGGCGGCGTTGACTACCAGCGCACGCTGCCGGTGCTGGGTGTGCTCTATCGCGCCACGCCCTGGCTCAGCGTTTACGGCAATGTCGGCGCCGGCTTCGAAACGCCCACGTTCGCTGAACTGGCCTATCGCGGTGACGGCCTGAGCGGGCTCAACGACACCCTGTCGCCCGCCCGCAGCACCAGCGCCGAGCTGGGCCTGCGGGCGCGGCGCGAGGGCCTTGATGCCGCCGTGGCGCTGTTCCACAGCCGCACCCGCGATGAGCTGGCGGTGCTGTCCAGCCAGGGCGGGCGCAGCGTGTTCGGCAACGCAGGTGCAGCGCAGCGGCGCGGCGCCGAGTTTTCGCTGTCAGCCGAGTTGGCACCAGACTGGTATTTCAGCAGCGCCTACACCTATCTGGACGCGCGCTACCGGGAAGACGTGGCGGGTTGCGGCGCGCCGCCCTGTGCGCCGGGCAGCCTGCTGATTGAGCGCGGCCGCCAATTGCCGGGGCTGTCGCGGCACTTCCTGTGGACGGAGCTGCGCTGGCAACTGGCACCCGGCATGGACCTGGCGCTGGAGGGCCGCTACGCCGGCCGCGTCTTCGCCAATGATGCCAACAGCGAGGCGGCGCCTTCGTATGCCAGCTTCGATCTCAGCGCCGAGCGGCAGTTTGCCTGGGGTGGACTGCAGTGGCGGGCGTTCGCGCGACTCAACAACGCCCTGGACCGCGACGTGATCGGGTCGGTGATCGTGAATGAGGCCAACCGCCGATACTACGAGCCGGCGCCGGGCCGGCATTGGCTGGTGGGCATAAACGTGGCGATCGGCCAGCCTTAGTCCCCACCCGCACCCGGCTGGCTGTCGTAGACTTGAAGCCATGAACGCGCCCTTGCTGACGCCCTCTGCCCCGGATCGCCGCCATTTATGGCTCGGGGCGCTGCTGTTCGCGGTGGCGTTGGGCGCTTCGTTCTGGTTCGTTGATTTCGTGGTGCGCACCGGCGACCGGCTGGAGCGCGACCGCATCATTTCCCTGGCGCGCACCGCCGCCGCCACGCTGGAATCTTCGCGCATCGCCGAACTCAAGGGCGACCGCAGTGATATCGGCCAAGCGGGCTTCGACGACGTGCGTCACGAGCTGCGCCGCGCCCGCGACGTGAACCCGGACTTCCGCTTCGTTTATCTGATGCGACCCAAGGCCGACGAACTGGTTTTCCTGGCCGATGCCGAGGCCCCCGAGTCGCCGGATTATTCGGCCCCAGGCGATGTTTACGACGGCCCTTCGGACGAGCTCTGGCGCGTGTATGCCACCGGTATGTCCGAGATCCAGCCGCCGTATGAAGACCGCTGGGGCTACTGGGTGACGGCCATTGCGCCGGTGCGCAATGCCAGCGGCCAAGTGTTGGCCATCCTGGGCATGGATGTGCGCGCCGACGCCTGGCTGGCGACGCAGGCGCGCTATCGCGCGTTCGCGCTCACCATTTCGGGCCTGCTGATGCTGCTGGTGGCGCTGTTCACCGCCGGGCTGCACCTGCAGAAGCGCGCCGCGCAGCGGCTGGCGGGCGTCAACCATCAGCTCGCTGGCAAGCTGGCAGAACTGGAAAGCGCCCAGGAAGGCCTGCGCCTGGCCGACGTCGTGGTGCGCCACACGGGTGAAGGCATCCTGGTGCTGGACGGCGAGCTGCGCGTGCGCAGCGCCAATCCGGGCTTCGAGCGCATCACCGGGTTCGGTGCCGATGCCATTCTTGGCGAAGTGCCGCCGCTGTTCGGTGACGACCCGGACATCTTGCAACAGGTGCGCACCCGGCTGCAGACCGGCTCGCACTGGGAAGGCATGCTGTGGGCGCGGCGCGCCGACGGCGACCGGTTCCCGCTGGAAGCGAGCCTGGACGTGGTGCGCGCAGCCGGCGGCCGGGTGGAGCACCACGTGATGGTGTTTCGCGATGTCACCGTGCAAAAGCAACTTGAGGATCGCCTGCGCGAGCTGTCGGCCACCGATGGCCTGACGCTGTTGGCCAACCGGCGCAGCTTTGACGAAGCGCTGGAGCGCGAGTGGCACCGCGCCACCCGCCACGGTGAGCCGGTGAGCCTGGTAATGGCCGACATCGACTACTTCAAGGCCTACAACGATCGCTACGGCCACCTGGCCGGTGATCTGTGCCTGCAGCAGGTGGCCACGGCCATCGCTGCTGCGGTGCGGATGGAGGGCGCGGTGGTGGCGCGCTACGGCGGCGAGGAGTTCGCGGTGATCCTGCCGCATACCGACGTGGCGGCGGCGCAGGAAGTCGCCGAGGCGCTGCGCCGGCGCGTGGAGGCGCTGGGCATCGCCCACGCCGGCAACCCGGAAACAGGCCGCATTACCATCAGCGTGGGCATCTCCACCCGCACGCCGCAGCAATCGGCCGATTTCATCAGCCTGATGCAGAGCGCCGACCAGGCGCTGTACCGGGCCAAGGAATCGGGCCGCAATTCGGTGGCGTCCTGAGCCCGCTCCCCTCACTGTGGGAGGGACTTCAGTCCCGATGCCTCTCGCTGGAGGGCATCGGGAC
>JANNQY010000013.1:0-2177 GCA_031400995.1 Lysobacteraceae bacterium | reverse complement strand
CAGGCCCAGCGGCGACAGGCCCAGGAAGGTGAGCACCATCGCCATGGTGTTGGCGGTGAACTGGCCGCCGCAGGCGCCGGCGCCCGGGCAGGCCACGCGCTCCACTTCGGCCAGGCCGGCGTCGTCGAGCGTGCCGGCGGCATGGGCGCCCACCGCTTCGAAAACATCCTGGATGGTGACTTTCTTGCCCTTGCACTGGCCCGGCATGATGGTGCCGCCGTAGAGGATGGCGCTGGGCAGGTCCAGCCGCGCCAGCGCCATGGCTGCGGCCGGGATGGTTTTGTCACAGCCCACCAGCACCACCACGCCGTCCAGGCAGTGGCCGCTCACCGCCAGCTCGATGGAGTCGGCGATCACTTCGCGCGAGGCCAGCGAGGCGCGCATGCCGCTGCTGCCCATAGCGATGCCATCGGTAATCGCGATGGTGTTGAACTCGATCGGCGTGCCGCCCGCGGCCAGGATGCCGGCGCGCGCGTGCTGGGCCAGGTCGCGCAGGGTGAGGTTGCAGGGGGAAACGTCCGACCACGTGTGCACCACCGCGATCAGCGGCTTGGCGATGGCGGCATCGTCCAGCCCCGTCGCACGCAGCATGGCGCGGGCGGGAGCGCGGGAAGGGCCGGTTTTTATGGCGTCGCTTTGCACGGAAAGGAGGTCCTGGAGGTATCGAAGGCCCCAAAACGAAGAACCCCGCGCCGTTTCCGGTGCGGGGTTCTAGTTTCGAGGGCTGTTTTACTTATTCGCGCTCGTCTATCCCGCACCAGTGAGTGAGGTAATAAGGACGAGTACGACAAGAACCAGCAGCGCCGCCGACGCGACAAGCGGCTCGACCAAGGAGGTCGGGCGCAGGTGCAGGGCGGTGGCGTTGTTGGCGGGCATAGATCGAGAGAACCACGGCCCTGCGGCGCTTGTCAAGCGCCCGTGACGAACTATTTTCAGAGCGGCGGTAATTAGAATCCCTACTCCAAACGGCCGTTTGCGGCGGCCGGCTGCGCCGTCAGGCCGGTTTGCCGGGCAAGGCGAGGCCTCGACCGTGGCGCGCGCCGGTGCCGCTTGGCATCATCGGACGGCGTTGCGGACTATTGGTTCTGACTTGGCCCTTGGCCATCCGGGAGAAGCGACATGGTCAAACTTCTGCGCAACCTCCTTGCCCTGCTCGCCGGCCTCGTGATCGGCGGTCTCGTCAACATGGCGATCATCACTTTCGGCCCCCTGCTGATCCCACCCCCGGCGGGCGTGGACCTGAGCACGACGGAGGGGCTAGCCCAGTCGATCCACTTGTTCGAACCGCGGCATTTCCTGATGCCCTTCCTGGCTCATGCGCTGGGCACGCTGGTGGGCGCGGTCGTGGCCTACCTGATGGCGGCCAGCCACAAGGCGGGCTTTGCCTGGGCCATTGGCGTGCTGTTCCTGGCCGGCGGCGTGGCGGCCTGCTTCATGATCCCCGCGCCGGCCTGGTTCATGGCGGCGGACCTGCTGCTGGCCTACCTGCCGATGGCGTGGTTGGGCATCCGGCTGGGCGCGCGCGTGAGCCGCAAGTAGCTAGACGGAAGGCTGCCGCGACATCGCTGCAAACGAAAGCCCCGGCCAAGGCCGGGGCTTTTTGATTTCCAGCCACGCCCGGCGCGAGGCCGGGCGCATGGATCAGAGCAGCGGAATCAGCAGCAGCGCCACGATGTTGATGATCTTGATCAGCGGATTGATGGCCGGGCCCGCGGTGTCCTTGTACGGGTCGCCGACGGTGTCGCCGGTGACCGCGGCCTTGTGGGCCTCGCTGCCCTTGCCGCCGTGGTGGCCTTCCTCGATGTACTTCTTGGCGTTGTCCCAAGCGCCGCCGCCGGTGCACATGGAGATGGCGACGAACAGGCCCGTCACGATCGTGCCCATCAGCAGGCCGCCCAGGGCATCCGCGCCCAGCGTCACGCCGACGATGATGGGGATGAACAGCGGCAGCATCGAGGGAATGATCATTTCGCGGATGGCCGACTTGGTCAGCAGATCCACCGCCTTGTCGTACTCGGGCTTGCCGGTGCCTTCCATGATGCCGGGGATTTCCCGGAACTGGCGCCGCACTTCCTCCACCACCGCGCCCGCCGCACGGCCCACGGCCTGCATCGCGAAGGCGCCGAACAGGTAGGGAATCATGCCGCCGATCAGCAGGCCGATCACCACGTCCGGGT
>JANNQY010000012.1:0-7657 GCA_031400995.1 Lysobacteraceae bacterium | reverse complement strand
CGCGCCGTGCTGGATTTGGGCCGTATGGCCCTGCCCCTGCTGCTGCCCGCCGGCAAGGCGAGCGCCACTCGGCGCCGCCACATCCTGGTGCTGCCCGGCTTTGGCGCCGACGATCGCGCCACCTGGCCGCTGCGACGCTATCTGAAGAAGCTTGGCCACCACGCCGAAGGCTGGGGCCAGGGCATGAACCGCGCCGGCACCGACATCCGCCACACCTTGGCCGACCTGTCCCCCAGCTGGGCCATCGAGCCCGTTGCCAGCAAATACCGCGGCGAAGGCGGCGTGCCGATGCTGTGCGACCGCATGGTGGCCCACACTCGCGAGCGCTGCCGAGCGCTGGGCGTACCGCTCACGCTGATCGGCTGGAGCTTGGGCGGCGTGGTGGCGCGTGAAGTGGCGCGCGAACTGCCCGGCATGGTGGAAGCCGTGATCACCCTGGGCACGCCCGTACAAGGTGGGCCGAAGTACACCGCCGCCGCGCCCTTCTTCCGCAAGCGCGGCATGGACCTGGACTGGATAGAGCGCGAAGTGGCCAAGCGCGCCGCCACGCCCATCCTGGCGCCCATCACCGCCATCCGCAGCCACAGTGACGCCGTAGTGTCCTTCGCCGCGGCCCGCGACCACCACAGCCCGAACGTGCGGCACGTGGACGTGGATGCCTCGCACCTGGGCCTGTGCTTTAACCCGACCGTGTGGCGCGAGATTGCCCGGGCGCTGAACCAAGCCCCGTGATGTCGCCCGTGGCTTGGCACTGGGGCCATCCTGACGTACCCACATTCATGCCTTGAAGCGTGCGGCGATCTGGCGGATATCCTGCGGTGTAGTGCGGCAGCAGCCGCCGATCAGCCGGGCGCCTATTTTCTGCCACTCGCCAACCTGATCAATCAGGCTGCCGCCCACGTTCCCGCAGGCATGCCAAGTTTTGCTCACCGCATCGTACTTCTCACCGGAGTTCGGATAGACCAGCAGCGGCTTGTCGGCCAGCTCGGCCAATTGCCGCAACGCTGGCGCTACTCTTTCCAGCGCAATGCAGTTGATGCCGATCGCCAACACCTGCGGATTGCCACAAAGCGCCGCCAGCACCTGCGCCAGCGGCGTGCCGTCGCTGAGGTGCTGGCTGTCGCGCAGGGTGAAGGCGAACCATGCGCCGAGCGTCGGGAACTCCTGCAAGACTGCCAGCAACGCCTGTAGCTCGCTGAACGACGGCAGGGTCTCACAGGCCAGCAGATCGACCCCGGCTTCGGCCAGCGCGGCGATGCGTGGGCGGTGGAAGGCGATCATCTCTTCGCGCGGCAGCGAATAATCGCCACGGTATTCGGAGCCGTCCGCGAGATAGGCGCCGTACGGCCCCACCGAGCCTGCGATCAATAGCGGTGTGGCCTGCGGATGCTGCGCCAGATAGTCGCTGCGTGCCTGCTGCGCCAGCTGCACGCTTTTGGCGATCAACGCGAGCGACTGCTGTTGATCCAGGCCGCGCCGCAGGAAGCCCAGCGGCGTGGCCTGGTAGCTGGCGGTGATGGCGCATTGTGCCCCGGCGTTGAAGTAGTCCAGGTGCACCTGATAAATCAGGTCGGGCCTCTCGATCAGTACTTTTGCCGACCAAAGCGGATCGCTGAGGTCGCAGCCGCGCGCCTCCAGTTGGGTGGCCAGCGCACCGTCCAAAATCAGGACTCGGTGAGTGGCCAACAGGGCGGCGACGGGATTGTTGACTGGCATGTGGCTGAGTGCGGCATTCTCAATTGCAGGCCCGAAGGCAAGATGTCTCGCTTCTATGCTCTTTGCCGTGGCGTCATCATCATCTCGACTTACGAATGGCAGCACGGCGATGAAGCGCCCCTCCACGGCGCGGCTCGTTGCTATCGGGCGCGACTGTTGCGCCGCGGTCTTTGGACCCGGCGCGAACGTCTGGCCTAGCGGGCGGTGGTGCCGCCGGGCTTGATCTTAGGGTCCAGCACCACGACGCCGTTGGGGCCAGTCACCGCCACCGAATACTCGTAGACCTTCTTGTCGGAATCCAGGTCGGTCCAGGACACCGAGCGCTGGTCCGCGGTGACTGCGGGCGGCTGGAATTGCGCGGGCCAATTGGCTTGGCCGAAAATCGGCGTCGGCGCCACAGGAGCGCCCGGCGGATCCTCGGCGATGGCGACGGCCTGCCAGCCGTCGGCGGAGAAACGATAGCCAGCGCCGTAGGCCAGGTCGTCCAACTGCACCGTGATCAGCACGTCGCCCACGGGGAACCCGGACAGGTCGATTTCGCCCGTATTAAGCACCATGCCTCCCGCGGCGCCGCCGTTGGCCTCCCAGCCCTCCGACATCAGGGAAAAGTACGGCGCGTTGTCCTTGACCGATATCGTGACCGTAACCGAGCCAATCTGATTGGGGTCCGTGGCGGCCTCCATCATGGCCACGGCGAGCGGCCGCGCCTCGGCTACGGGAGCGGCGGCTTCCATGGGCGCCGCAGGCGCCGCCGGTTCGTCCGCGGACTGGGCGTTGGACGTGAGCGACAGCGCGACGCTGGCCGCGATGAGGGTCATGGGTACGCTACGCATGGTGCTCTCCTTGGGGGGTGTTGAAACGGGGCTTCAGTCTGGCAACGCAAGCAGGTTCGGGAAGCGGCCAAGCAGGGCCATGAAGTTGGGGTGCCTATATCCGGCGGCGTGCAGCTGCGCCGCGATGGCTCGGGCGGACGCTTCCTGGCCGCTCTGAGCGTAGGCCTCCGCCAGCACGGTTTGCGCGTCAGGGCCTGGTTGGACGCGCGCCCCTCCAAGCAAGGTGATGATCTCGTCCCAGCCCGTATCGCTGGAGGACGTCATCCTGGCTACGCCGGCCAAGGCGAGGCAATGGCGACGCAGAGTCCCGGCATCGGTCGCCTCGCCTCCATCCACCCGTTCTCGGTATTGGGCGATAACCTGGTTGAAGAGGCGGTGCGCCGGGGTGCGATCGCCCTGTCGCGCGTGCAGTTCGGCCAGGAGCAGCGTGGGTTGGCTGGTCGTGAGTCCGCGCGACTGCACGGGGTCCGGCTTGCGTGCCGTGAAATCTTCGACGGCCGCGATCGCCTGCCGCAGAGCGTCTTCGGCAGGCCCATACTCGCCAAGATGCAAATAGGCCTCGCCGACCGCGGCGCGGGCGTGCACGGCACGGTCTACGTTTTCAACGTTCTCGGTATCCGCGGCCAGCAACGCATCTGCGATGACGGCCGACCGCCGCGCGTTGTCCAGCGCATCCTTGGCCAGCCCCAGGTTCAACTGGGTCTGCGCCAGCCGGTACCGGGCCGTCGCCAGAAAGCCCTTCGCCACGGCATCCTCGGGGTGTTGGGTGAGCCAGCGTTCGTAGAGCGCGATTTCGTCCTCGCGGATCTGCCTGGCTTCTGCCAGCTTGGTCTGCCGCACCAGCGCATCCGCCAGCCAGGCCAGTGAAGTGCCGGTTGAAACCAGGCGCTCGGCGTCCTCGGGCGCTTCGTCCAGCAGCGCCATGGCCACGCCCAGCGCCTCGTGGAAATGCCGCTCGGCCGCGGCCGCGTCGCCCTGGTCCATGGCCAGCGTGCCCAGGTTGCTCAGCCCGTAGTTGAGCTCCATCTGCCAGTCGTCGTTGGCCGCGTCGATGGCCACCAGCTGGCGGGCGTAGTCGTGGTACTGCTGGAAGTTCGCCTGCGCCACCTCGGCATCGCCGCGCTGCCAGGCGATCTGCCCCACCCAGAAAACCGACTGCGCGTGGTCGTAGATGCGCTGGGCATTGCCCGGGTCGCGCTGCAGGAGCTCGGCGGTGGTGGCCGCGGCCTGCTGGTATTGCGCCAGCGCGGTGTCGAGGTTGCCGCGGCTGTTCTCGATCTCGCCCAGCAGCAGCTGCACGCGCGCTCGGCGTCCCAGCGCGTCGGGGTCGAGCTTGGCCAGATCTTGTTTGACATAGCTCGCCGAAAGCCGCGTGCCCACGGCTTCCAGCACATCCAGCCGACCCACCGCATCCAGCCTCTGGCGCAGGTCGGTCAGCATGAACTCCACCAGGCTTTGCGCTTCGTCGCGCTGGAACTGCGCCTCGGCCTGCGCCAGGCGCGCGGCGTTGCGCTGGCGCAGGGCGTCCCAGGTGAGGCCCGACAGCACCACCACCAGCGCCCCCAGTCCCAGCGCCAGCGCACCCATGCGGGCGTTGCGGCGCTGCTGCTCGCGCTGGATCAGCTCATCCAGGCGGGCGCCGGTGAGGCCCGCCACCAGCTTGGATATCGCGAACTTCTTGCCGTCGCCCTGCGGGCGCGCGTCGGCGGCGATGGGCTCGGCGGGCTCATCGGTCATCTCGCCGGCGGCGTTGAAGCGGTAGCGCAGGGCTTCGGGGAAACACTCGGTGGCCGGGTCGCCGGAGAACGGTTCGCCGTCCACGATGATGGCGCGCACGCGGGCGTCACCGTGCAGGCGCTTGAACGCGATGATCTCTTCATTCACCCAGCGCGAAGCCGCCGCCGCGGGCGAACACACCACCACCAGGAACATCGAGCCGCGCAGGGCGGCACCAACTTCCGTGGACAGGTCGGGCGCGGCGCTGAGCTCGTCGCGGTCGCGGAAAATCGGCGACAGCCGCGCCGGGATCGGCCCGAAGGCCGTGTCGCGGCCCACCAGCTTTGCCGGCAGCCGATACGTTTCCAGGCTGCGGTGCAGCCAGTCCGCCCAGGTCTTGTCGCGATGGCTGTAGCTGATGAAGGCGCGGTAGGTGCCGGGGGTATTCACACGCTGCGCTCCGGTGGCGGGGCGTTATCTGCGATGGCCCGGCGTGAAGTCGAACGGGCATGGGCAGACTAACAGGCCAGCGCCCTCTGACAACCCGCAAAAAAAAGGGGCCGGCATGGCCGGCCCCGCTGGGGACGTGCGGCGCTTGCGGCGCGCTTACTGCGAAACGCGGGTGGTGGTGCCGTCAGACGTGACGCGGACGTTGTCGCCCACGCGGAACTCGTTGGTCGAGCCGCCCTGGACCACGGCCAGGGTGCGGCCGTTCTCAAGGCGCACCGTGACTTCCACGCCCGGGGTGGTGCGCGAGGCGACCCGATTGCCAATGGCGCCGCCAGCCACCGCGCCGGCCACGGCACCTGCGGCCGCACCGCGGCCACCGCCGATGGTGCTGCCGGCGAGGCCGCCGAGCACCACGCCAGTGCCGGTGGCAACCGTGGTGTTGTCGTTCTGGATGTCGACGCCGCGCACCGAGGTAACGGTGCCGAACTGCACGTTCTGCGCGCGGCCGGCTTCGCTGCGCGAGAAAGTGTTGTTGTTGGTAGGCGTGGTCTCACAGGCCGACAGCAGGCCGGTGGCGCCGAGGACGGCCGCGAGGGCCAGGGTGCGGGATGCGTTCATGGTGTTCTTCCTGAGTGGGGGGTGCGTCGCTGTATGGCGTAACAAGCAATACACCGCGAGCCTAGCCCAAAAAAATTGCCGCGGCCAGCCAGCACCGGGCACCGCAGTGGTTCGGCCATGGTTCACAATCGCGGCAGGCCCACTCCGAGGCTACCGAGGTCCCGCCATGCTCGCCGGTGTGATGAAAGCGTTAAGACGCGTCGCTGTTCTGATCGTTCTTTTCCTGCTGGCGGTGCTGGCCTTGCGCGCCTGGGAAACCCGCGGCGGTCCTGACCTGCAGCCGTGGCACACGCACGTGCCCAAGGAGCTGTCGCCGCGAGAGATGGACGACACGGATTGGCCCGGCTACCTCGCGCATGAGGAAGCCATGGTCGCGAAAATGCGCGACTACCTGCGTCGAAAAATGCCGCCCGAAGGACGCGTTGCCAGCAATCGCTATTACGAGGGCGCGCCGATGTTTCCGGGTCGCTTTGCCCAGGACTGGAACCGCTCTTACCAGCTGCTGCCCGCCGGCACGCCGCGCGGCGCGGTGGTGCTGCTGCACGGACTCACGGATTCGCCCTACAGCCTGCGCCACGTGGGCCGGCGCTACGCCGAGCGCGGCTATGTGGTGGTGGGCCTCCGGTTGCCCGGTCACGGCACCGTGCCTGCGGGCCTGACCAACGCGAATTGGCAAGATTGGATGGCCGCGACCCGACTGGCAGTGCGCGAGGCACAGCGCGCCGCCGGCGCCCAGGTGCCGCTGCACCTGGTGGGGTATTCCAACGGCGGCGCATTGGCAATGAAGTACGCGCTCGATTCACTGGAGGACGCCACGCTGGCGCGCCCGGACCACGTGGTGCTGATCTCGCCGATGATCGGCGTCACCGCTTTCGCGCGCTTTTCCGGCGTAGCGGGCTGGCCGGCGGTATTCCCGGCGTTTGCAAAATCCGCGTGGCTGGGCCGGGTGCCGGAGTTCAATCCCTTCAAGTACAACTCGTTCCCGGTGAACGCCGGGCGCGAATCCTGGGTGCTGACGCGCAAGCTGCAGGACCAGCTGCAGCGCCTGCATGAATCGGGCGAACTGGCGGGCGTGGCGCCCGTGCTCACCTTCCAGTCGGTGCTGGACTTCACCGTCAGCACGCCCGCGGTGATCAGCACCCTCTACCAGCGGCTGCCTGACAACGGTAGCGAGTTGGTGCTGTTCGACGTGAATCGCGGCATGCGCTTCAACAGCCTGTTCAGTCCGCAGGCCTACACTGCGATCGACTCGCTGCTGCCGGCGGCACCGCGCCGCTATCGCACCACGGTGATAGCCAACCTGCGTTCGGGCGAGCCGCAGATGGTGGAACGGATAACCGCGGCGGGAGAAACCAGCGAGCGCAGCGTGCCGCTGGACTTGGCCTATCCGCCCGGCGTGTTCTCGCTGTCGCACATCGCGATGCCGTTTCCGGCGAACGATGGCCTCAACGGCATCACGCCCGACCCGGCGGACGATTTCGGCGTGAACCTGGGCACCGTGGCGCCGCGCGGCGAACGTGGCGCGCTGGTGGTGGAGCTGGACCTGTTGCTGCGCCTGGCCTCGAACCCGTTTTTCCCCTACCTGCTGGCGCGCACCGAGGAATTGATGGAGGAAGCGCCGGCGCAGTGAGCGCGCGCGCCGCTTAGCGCAGGCGCGCGGCGTCCGGGAACGGGGCGATATCAGCAAGGGCGCCGCTGGCCTGCGCGGCCTGCAGCTGGCGCCACCAGTCCACCTGGAAGATTTCGCCGTGCGCTTGCTGCAGGGCCTGCGCCAAGGCCGGTGGCAGGCCCAGGAAGCGTGGGAACTGCGCCGGGAACACATCGTTGGCCGCCACGTAGTACCAGGCGCCGGCGCTCATTTCCTCTTCCTCGTTGCGCGGCTCGGGCTCGCTGCGGAAGCAGCATTCCTCCAGCAGGCAAAGCTCGTCGTAGTCGTAGAAAATGGCGCGGCCGTTGCGGGTGACGCCGAAGTTCTTCAGCAGCAGGTCGCCGGGGAAGATGCCGCTGCGGGCCAGGTCCTTGATGGCTTGGCCGTAGTCGAGCACCGCGGCCAGCGCCAGCGTCGGTTCCTGTTCGCGCACATGCAGGTTCAGCGGCCGCAGGCGGCGCTCCACGTAGCAGTGGTGCACCATCAGGTCCTCGCCCACTTCGCTCACGGTTTCGCGGCACTCCGCCAGCAGCTCGGCGCGCAGTTCGGGCGTGAACTGGCGCTTGGGGAAACGCAGCCAGCGGAACTCCTGCGCATCCACCAGCCGGCCGACGCGGTCGTGCTTGAACACCAGGTCGTACTTGGCCTGCACCTGCTCGCGCACGGTGTCCTTGGG
>JANNQY010000011.1:0-9812 GCA_031400995.1 Lysobacteraceae bacterium | reverse complement strand
GCGCACCGAGAAGTACACCGACAAGAATGGCGTGGAGAAATACGCCACCGACATCATCGCCGACGAGATGCAGATGCTGGGCGGCGTGGGTGAAGGTGGCGGCGGTGGTGGCGGACAGCGCAGTGAACGCGCCCCGCGGGCCTCTGGCGGTGGTGGCGGTGAGCGCAGCGCGCCGCGAAGCGCCAACGGCGACGGTCCGCGCGGCGGCGGCGCGGCACCGTCCCGTTCCGGCCCCGACGACTTCCCGGACGACGACATCCCGTTCTGATCCCTCCCGGCGCCCCCGCGCCCGCATGGGCCCTGGTTCGCCGGGACCTACTCTGGAGTCTGCATGCACACTTGGCTGGTAACCGGCGGTGCCGGTTTCATTGGCGGCAATTTCGTTCTCGCGGCGGTTGCCTCCGGGGTGCGGGTAATCAATCTTGATGCCCTCACGTATGCCGGAAACCGCGACACGCTGGCGCCGCTGGCGGGGAATCCCGGACACGTTTTCATCCACGGCGACATTGGCGATCGCGATCTCGTGGCGCGGCTGCTGGCCGAACACCGCCCCGATGCCGTGGTGAATTTTGCCGCCGAGAGCCACGTGGATCGCTCCATCGATGGCCCCGCGGCTTTCATCCAGACCAATGTGGTGGGCACCCTGGCCTTGCTCGAGTGCAGCCGCGATTACTGGCGCTCGCTCCAGGGCGAGGCGAAGGATGCGTTCCGCTTCCTGCACGTGTCTACCGACGAGGTCTACGGCTCTCTGGGCGACACCGGGAAATTCACCGAGCAAACGCCGTTCGCGCCCAATTCGCCGTATTCGGCCTCCAAGGCGGCGTCCGACCACTTGGTGCGGGCCTTCCACCATACCTACGGGCTGCCGGTGCTGACCACCAACTGCTCGAACAACTACGGGCCGTTCCAGTTCCCGGAAAAACTCATCCCGCTGATCATCCAGAAGGCGCTCGCTGGCGAACCGCTGCCGGTTTATGGCGATGGCCGCAACGTGCGCGACTGGCTGTTCGTGGCTGACCACTGCAGCGCCATCCGGCGGGTGCTGGAAGCCGGGCGCGTCGGCGAGACCTACAACGTGGGCGGCGACGCCGAGCAGGAAAACATCCACGTGGTCCGGACCCTCTGCGCCCTGCTTGACGCCCGCCGGCCGCGCGCCGACGGCCTGCCGCGCGACTCCCAGATCACCTACGTGAAAGACCGCCCGGGCCACGACCGGCGCTACGCCATTGATGCCGGCAAGATCCAGGGCGAGCTCGGCTGGTCGCCCACCGTCAGCTTCGAGCAGGGCATGGCCGCCACGGTGGACTGGTACCTGGCCAATGCCGAGTGGGTGCAGCGCGTGCTCGACGGCAGCTATCGCCTCGAGCGCATCGGCCAGGCCGCATGAGCCTGGCGCGCAAGGGCATCGTGTTGGCCGGCGGCTCCGGCACCCGGCTGTATCCCATCACCCAATCGGTGAGCAAGCAGCTGCTGCCGGTGTACGACAAGCCGATGATTTATTACCCGCTGAGCGTGCTGATGTTGGCGGGCATCCGTGAAGTGCTGATCATCAACACGCCGCATGAGCAGGCCCTGTTCCAGCGCCTGCTGGGCGACGGCAGCCAGTGGGGCATGAAGATCGAGTACGCCGCGCAGCCCAGCCCCGATGGCCTGGCGCAGGCTTTCCTGATTGGCCGCGAATTCCTGGCCGGCCATCCCAGCTGCCTGGTGCTGGGCGACAACATATTCCACGGTACCGGGCTCACCGACCTGCTGCAGCGCGCCGATCGTCGCGAGTCCGGAGCCACCGTGTTCGGCTACTGGGTGCGTGATCCGGAGCGCTACGGCGTCGCCAATTTCGACGCCAGCGGCAAGGTGGTGGGGCTGGAAGAAAAGCCGGCCGAGCCCAAGTCCAACTATGCCGTCACCGGCCTGTACTTCTACGACGGGCGGGCCAGCGATTTTGCCGCAGCTTTGAAGCCCTCGCCGCGCGGCGAGCTGGAGATCACCGACCTCAACCGCTGCTACCTGGAGCAGGGCGACCTGCATCTGGAACAGTTGGGGCGTGGCTACGCCTGGCTGGACACCGGAACCCACCAGTCGCTGCTTGAAGCGTCCAATTTCATCGAGACCATCGAGGCGCGCCAAGGCTTGCGCGTCTGCTGCCCGGAGGAAATCGCCTGGGGCAACGGCTGGATCGATGACGCTCAGCTACAGGAACTGGCCAGGCCGCTGGCCAAGAATGGCTACGGCCAATACCTGCTGTCGCTGGCGTCCCGGGGCGTTGTGAAGTGAAGGTAATCCAGACAGCGCTGCCGGGCTGCGTGATCATCGAGCCGGCGGTGTTTGGCGACTCGCGGGGCTTTTTCTACGAAGGCTGGAACAAGGCACGCTTCGCTGAAGCGGGGCTGGCCCCGGAGTTCGTGCAGAGCAACGTCTCGGCGTCCTCGCGCGGAGTGCTGCGCGGCCTTCACTACCAGTGGCCTAACCCGCAGGGCAAGTACGTGAGCGTGCTCGAAGGCGAGGTCTACGACGTGGCGGTGGATATCCGGGTGGGCTCGCCGACGTTTGGCCAGTCCGCCAGCGTGATGCTGACGGCGGCGAACCAGCGCCACCTCTGGATCCCCGAAGGATTCGCGCACGGCTTCGTGGTGCTCTCCGAGCGCGCGCTGTTCAGCTACCTGGTCACCGCGCCCTACGACAAGAGCGCCGACGCCGGCATCCGCTGGAACGACGCCAGCCTGGGCATCGACTGGCCGGTGAGTGAGCCGCTG
Source organism: Lysobacteraceae bacterium (assembly GCA_031400995.1). GTDB lineage: Bacteria > Pseudomonadota > Gammaproteobacteria > Xanthomonadales > Xanthomonadaceae > Arenimonas. The sequence continues at coordinate 7,059 of JANNQY010000011.1, read as the reverse complement.
CTGTCGGACAAGGACGCGGTGGCGCCTTTCCTGGCCAACGTGGCGCCCGAGCGGCTGCCGATCTACCGCCCGTGAAGTTCCTGGTCATCGGCGGCAACGGCCAGGTGGGCTACGAGCTGCTGCGCCAGCTGGCGCCGCTGGGCGAGGTGGTGGCCACCACGCGCTCCGGCCAGTTGCCTGATGGCCAGGCTTGCCTGGCGGCGGATGTGACTGACCTGGCTGCGCTGTCGGGGCTGGTGCAGCGCGTGGCCCCCGGCCTAGTCATCAACGCCAGCGCCTACACCGCCGTGGACAAAGCCGAGGACGAACCCGAGCTGGCGCACCGCATCAATGCCCAGGCACCCGCGGCGCTGGCCCGCGCCTGCGCCGAGGCCGGCATTGGCCTGGTGCATTTCTCCACCGACTACGTGTTCGACGGCCGCGGCCAGCGCCCCTACCGGGAAGAGGACGCGACTGCGCCGCTCGGCGTTTACGGCGCCAGCAAGTTGGCCGGGGAAATCGCCGTGCGCGACTCGGGCGCGGACCACAAGATTTTCCGGCTGTGCTGGGTCTACGGCCCGCGCGGCAGTAACTTCCTGCTCACCATGCTGCGGCTGGCCCGCGAGCGCGGGCTGCTGCGCGTGGTCGCGGACCAGTTGGGTGCGCCCACCTCGGCCGCGCGCATCGCCCAAGGCGTGGCCCAGGCCATCGCGCGCCGGCCCGGGGCCATCGGCACCTGGCACCTGGCGGCGACAGGACAGGCCAGCTGGCGTGATTTCGCTGAAGCTATTTTCAGCGAAGCCGTGGCGCGCGGACTGCTGGCGCAGGCTCCCACGCTGGAGGGTATTGCCACGGCGCAGTACCCCACGCGCGCGCAGCGGCCGGCATACTCGCTACTCGACACGCAGCGCGTCGAGCGCGATTTTGGCCTTCACATCGGCGACTGGCGGGAGGGCCTGGACGACGTGATGGACGCGCTTGCCGGGCGAGCGCGCAGCACCTAACCTGCGTCACTACATTAACTCTGGGGAGAGCGAATGAAGATCACGATTGCCATGGCCGGCCTGTTGGCCAGCACCAGCCTTGCTGCCGAACTTCCGCCGGTCGAAGACTTCATGCGACCGTCGGCGTATTCCAGCGCGCAGATTTCGCCCGGTGGCGATTACCTCGGCATCATCGTTGACCGCGGCGATCAGGACGTGCTCACCATCCTGCGCATGTCCGACCTGAGCGTGCTCAAGGTGAACGAGCTTCCGGACAAGAAGAGCGTGGCCGGCTTCCAATGGGTCGGCGATGAGCGCGTTATCTTCACCGCCGTGCGCAAGTTCGGTGGCTTTGCCCAGCCCTTCGGCACTGGCGAGTGGTATGCCGTGAATGCCGACGGCAGCCAGGCGCGGCCGGTGATCTTCTACGGCACCCGCGACGCCACCCAGCAGCGCAAGACGGTGGGCAACGAAAGCTTCAGCCTGCTCGACCCGTTGGTGGACGATCCGCGCAACGTGCTGATGGAGGTGTCGTATCCCCGCTCCAGCGACGGCTCGGGCACCGAACTGGTGCTGGTGGACACCATCAGCGGCGCCCGCAAGTCGCTGGCGCGCGCCCCGCGCGAAAACTGCAGCCTCACGCTCGATGAGAAAAAAGAGGCCCGCTACGCGCTTTGCTACGACGACGAGAACGAGCAGGGCCAGTACGACACAGTCACCGAGCTGTACCGCCGCGGCGATGACGGCAAGTGGGCTTTGATCAACAAGGGCAGCAGCGGCCAGCAGCTGCAGGTGATGGGCACCGCCAAGGACGGCGCGGTTTACGCGCTGCTGGGCGATCGCAAGGCGCCGGCGGCCTTTGGCACCATCAACCCGGCGGACGGCAGCTTCAGCCAGCTGTTCAAGGATCCGGTGTCCGAGGTGTCTCGCTGGATCAGTTCACCCAGCGACGATACGGTGCTGGCGGTAGTCACCGAGGCCGGCGCGCCGCGCATTGCGCTGGTGAACGAAGACCACCCGGATACCGAGCTTTATGCTTCGCTGGCCGGCGCCTTTCCTGGCCAGGTGGTGGATTTCAGCAGCGCTACCCGCGACGGCAAGCAGGTCATCGTCTCGGTTTACAGCGACAAGAATCCCGGCGAGCTGTATCTCTACGACCGCGACACCGGCAAGGCGCGCTTCCTGCTCAAGGGCCGCGAGTGGGTGGATACGGCCAAGTCGGCGTCCATCCGGTCTTTCAGCTTCACTGCGCGCGATGGCCTGAAGATCCACGGCTACCTGACCCTGCCGGCGGGCTCCAGCGGCAAGAACCTGCCGCTGATCGTCAACCCGCACGGCGGACCGATGGGGCCCCGCGATGATTGGCGCTACAACCCCGAAGCGCAGCTGTTCGCCAGCCGCGGCTACGCCACCATGCAGGTTAACTTCCGCGGCTCGGGCGGCTTCGGCAAGGCGTTCGAGGACAAGGCCTACGGCCAGTGGCGCACCGGCATCATGAACGACATCATCGATGCCACCCAGTGGGCAATAAAGGACGGCGTGGCCGACGCCGGGCGCATCTGCATCTACGGCGGCAGCTTTGGCGGCTACTCGGCGCTGATGGCGCCGGCGATCGAGCAGGAGATGTTCAAGTGCGCGGTGGGCTACGTGGGGATGTACGACGCCCAGATCCAGATCAAGCTCAGCGACACTGGCGACAGCAGTTCGGGTCTGCGCTACCTGCAGCGTGCGTTCGGCAGCACGCGCGCCGAGCAGGACGCCATGTCGCCGATCACCTATGCCGACAAGATCACCCTGCCGGTGATGCTGGCCGCCGGCGCCCGCGACCCGCGCTGCCCGCCCGAGCACACCGAGGCCATGTATGCAGCGCTGGAAAAGGCCGGCAACAAGCCCGAGGACATGATCATCGCCGCGGGCGAGATGCACGGCTATTACAAGCTGGAGAACCGGGTGGACCTCTACACCAAGATGCTCGCCTTCTTCGGGCGGCACATCGGCGGAACCGTGGAGGTGGGCGAGCCGGCGCAGAAAAAGTCGACCGGCGCGACCCACTGACGCCCGCCGCACCGCAGGAAGAACTGTGGGAGGGACTTCAGTCCCGATGCTCTATCGCCAAGAGCATCGGGACTGAAGTCCCTCCCACAGGGGTTTGAGGGAAAAGGGTTGAGGGGTCTGTCGCGCATCAGGCGCTTCAGCACCGGGGTTAGCAGGAACATCAGCACGCCGGCGGCAAGGCCGATCCACATCATGGTGCTGAAGACGCTGGAGTAGACCGCCAGCGAGCGCGCCACGTCGAAGCTGCCGTCGGCGTTGGGCTCGATGGAGGCCCAGGTGCCCATGCGGCCGGCGATGATTTCGCCGAAGGCCGAGAACAGGAACCAGGCGCCCATCATCAGGCCCACCGCGCGCTTGATGGACAGCGACGTCACCGCCGCCAGGCCAATGGGCGACAGCACCATTTCGCCCAGCACCAGCACCGCATAGGCCAGGATCATCCACCACAGGCTCACCAGGCCCGAGCTGCCGGGGTTGGCGGCGGCGAAGGACAGGATGCCGAAGGCCAGGCCGCAGAACACCAGGCCCCAGGCGAATTTGGCCGGGTAGCTCGGGTTCAACCCGCGCTTGTCGAGCTTGGGCCACAGCCAGGCGAAGGGCAGGCTGAACAGGATTACGAAAATGGCGCCGAATGCGGTGGTCTGCGGCGCGTTCCATTCAAGGCCGAAGGTGTTCAGGTCCATCGTGCGTTCGGCCATCGCCACCCACGGCCCGTAGCTCTGCTCGTAGAGGCCCCAGAACAGCGCGCTGATGACGATCAGCACCATCAGCACGATCATCCGGCCCTTCTCCACCCGCGTCAGGTCGGTGAGCAGCAGGCGGATGAACCAGACGAACAGCGCAGCGCCCATCACCACCGCCACTACTTCGGTGAGCGTGACTTCGTGGCCACCCGCCAGCGCCGTCAGCGGCGCGAAGCTGATGCGCGTCTGCAGCACCTGCCACACCACCACCGCCAGCACCAGGCCACCCAGGTAGATCAGCCACTCGCGGGAAAGCCCGGCGAAGAAGGGCTCGCGCAGCGCCACCGGGTCGGCCGGCTCGGCTTGCCCCAGGAGGTGCTTCTGGCCAGCGATGAACTGCACCAGGCCTAGCGCCATCATCACGCCGCCCAGCGCGAAGCCGTAGCCCCAGCCGAACCGGATGCCCACGTAGCCCACGATCAGCGACGACGCCGCGGCGCCGACGTTGATGCCCATGTAGAAAATGGTGAAGCCCGAATCACGGCGCGGGTCCTCGTCCGGATACAGGCGCCCGACGATGGTGGAGATATTGGGCTTCAGGAAGCCCACGCCCACGCCAATGAGCGCCAGCGAGAAATACATCACCTGCAGCGCGAAGCCATCCGCGACGCCCTGGCCCTGCAGGCCGGTGGCCGCCGTGCCGGTGTAGGCCATGCCCAACTGGCCCAGCACCAGCAGCATTCCGCCGAACACCACGGCCTTGCGCATGCCGAGGTAACGATCGGCCAGCAGGCCGCCCAGCAGCGGCAGCGCGTAGGCCAGGCCCGCGTAGGTGCCCAGCAGCAGGTAACCGTCGGCATCGGCGAACAAATGGTGCTGCGTGAGGTAAAGGAACAGCAGGGCCTTCATGCCGTAAAAGGCAAAGCGCTCCCACATCTCGGTGAGGAAGCAGACGTACAGGCCCTTGGGGTGGCCGAGGAATTGCGAGGATGTGGCGCTCGTGCTCAAGGGAAGCTCCAGCCAGGTGACGGCCGAGTATAGCCACCCGGGCCGGGCCGCCGGCTTTGCGTCCCCGGGCCGGGCTGCCTACCATGGGGCACCCACCCATTTGGCCCTCGCGATGACCCTGCGCCGTAACGCTCTTGCCCTGCTGCTGCCCGCCCTCTTGGTGTCCACCGCCCAAGCGGCCAAGCCCTTCGACGCGCGCGACTTGGTCACCCTGGACCGGGTGTCCTCGCCCACGCTGTCCCCCGACGGCCGCAAGCTGCTGGTGGCGGTGCGCGAAGTGGACTTCGCCGCCAACAAGGCCAACACCGGCCTGTGGATCGAAGACCTGCTGGCGCGCGATGCCGCGCCGCCGGTGCGCTTCACCGCCGAGGGCTTCAACGTCAACAGCCCGGCGTTCTCGCCCGACGGCGCCACCGTTTATTTCCTGTCGGCCAAGTCCGGCAGCCAGCAGCTGTGGAGCCAGCCGGTGGCCGGCGGCGACGCGCGCCAGCTGAGCAACTATCCGCTGGACGTGGGCAGCTACAAGCTGGCGCCAGATGGCAAGGCGGTGGCGCTGAGTTTCGAAGTCTTCACCGCCTGCGCCGACCTCGCCTGCACCAAGGCGCGCGTGGACGCCGCTGCGGCCAACAAGGCCAGCGGCAAACTCTACAGCGAGCTGTTCGTGCGCCATTGGGATACCTGGGCCGACGGCCGCCGCAACCAGCTGTTTGTCGCGCCGCTGGGCGCCGATGGCCTGGCCAGCGCCGAGCCGGCGCGCATCAGCACCGGCATCGAGGGCGACGTGCCGTCCAAGCCCTTCGGCGACGCCAGCGAATACGCCTGGGCACCCGACGGCGAGTCGCTGGTGTTCAGCGTGCGCAACGTGGGCCGCGAAGAAGCCTGGTCCACCAACTTCGACCTCTACCGGGGCTGGGTAAACGCGCGCATGCCGCCGCGCAACCTCACCGCGGCCAACAAGGCGCTCGATACCGGCCCGGTGTTCAGCGCCGACGGCAAGACGCTGTACTACCGCGCGATGAAGCGTCCGGGCTTCGAGGCCGACCGGCTTGCGCTGATGGCCATGGACCTGGGCAGCGGCGCCACCCGCGAGGTCGCGCCGGAATGGGACCGCTCGGCCGACAACACCACCCTGGGCGCGGACGGCAAGGCGCTCTACACGCTAGCCGGCGACGTCGGCACGCATGCGCTGTTCAAGGTGGACATCGCCACGGGCGCGGTAAGCAAAGTGGTTCCGGGCGGCACCGTGGGCGGCTTTGATCTGGTGGGCGACACGCTGGCGTTCACGCGCGAGAACCTGAAGTCGCCGGCGCAGGCCTTCGTGGCGCGCGCCGACGGCAGCGCCGAGCGCCAGGTGACGCAGGCCAATGCCGACGTGTTGCCGGGCCTGGCCTTCGGCGACTTCGAGCAGTTCAACTTCAAGGGCTGGAACAACGAGACCGTGCACGGCTACGTGGTGAAGCCGGTGGGCTACGAGGAGGGCAAGAGCTACCCGGTGGCGTTCCTGATCCACGGCGGACCGCAGGGCAGCTTCGCCGACGGCTTCCATTACCGCTGGAACCCGCAGACCTATGCCGGCGCCGGCTTCGCGGTGGTGATGATCGATTTCCACGGCTCCACCGGCTACGGCCAGGCCTTCACCGATGCCATCAGCCAGAACTGGGGCAGCAAGCCGCTGGAGGACCTGCAGAAGGGCTTCGCGGCGGCGCAGGAAAAGTATCCCTTCCTGGACGGCGACCGCGCTTGCGCGCTGGGCGGCAGCTACGGCGGCTACATGGTGGCGTGGATCGCTGGCAACTGGCCCGATGGCTTCAAGTGCCTGGTCAACCACGCCGGCGTGGTGGACACCCGCATCATGGGCATCAACACCGAGGAGCTGTGGTTCTCGGAGTGGGAGTTCGGCGGCACGCCGGCGCAGGTGCCGGAAAACTACGAGCGCTACAACCCCATCCGCCATATCGGCAAGTGGCAGTCGCCGATGCTGGTCATCCACGGCCAGCTCGACTACCGCGTGCTGGTGGAGCAGGGCCTGGCCAGCTTCAGCGCCGCCCAGCGCCAGGGCGTGGAGAGCGAACTGCTGTACTTCCCGGACGAGAACCACTGGATCCTCAAGCCGCACAACAGCGTGCTCTGGCATGACACCGTCAACGCCTGGCTCACGCGCTGGACGGCTGAATAATCGCCATGGGCGCCGAGGTGGTGGACATCGAGCGGCTGCGCCGCAGCTGCGCCCAGTGCTCGCTGCAGGTGCTGTGCCTGCCCGCCGGCGTGGACAGCGGCGACCTGCAGCGACTCGACGACATCGTCCGCAGCCGGCGCCCGCTGGCGCAAGGCGAGACGCTTTTCCGCGCAGG
>JANNQY010000010.1:0-3034 GCA_031400995.1 Lysobacteraceae bacterium | reverse complement strand
CCGATGCTCTTTGCAAAGAGCATCGGGACTGAAGTCCCTCCCACAAGGAGGGGGCATAGGGAGCGTGGGGCAACTGGGGGGTGGAGCGAAGCGCGCTGCTACAGGTCTTGCTCGTAGCGAATGTAAGGCACCCGGCTGGAGTCGTCCTGCTCGGATTCCTTCGTGGTGGCGAAGGGATTCTTGCCTCGCGAGGCGAGGTTTTCCGCACCCACGCTGAGGCGAGCGCTCCACGGCGCGCGCCAGGTGACACCCAGGCCCACGTTGCTGTAGCTGGCGGTGCTGCCCGGGACTTCGATCACGCGGCCGATGATTTCGCCGCCGAAATTGCCGACGCCACCGCCCAGGCTCAGGGTGCCGGTGTTCCACTCGGGGCGCACGCCGCCGGGAAGTTGGCTGGCCGGCACGATGCGCGCGCGGGCATAGGTGCCGCCGATGCTCACCCAGCCCGACTCGCCCACTTTCATTTCGCCCAGCAGGCCCACGTCTTCTTGTTCGAAATCGGCGCCGTTGAGCGTGAGCAGCAGGTCGGTGTTGCCACTGCCTAGGCTGGCGCCGGGCAGGCTGACCGGGCCGTCCAGGTCGTAGCGATTCAGGCCCAGGCTGGCGGTGAGCGCGCTGCGGTCGGCTTCGAAGCGCGTCTGCGCGCGCACGCCCGGCTGCGACAGCGCCAGCGGTGCGCCCGGGGCGGGCGAAAGGTTGGCCACCATGCAGTGCTGCGCCAGCGCGCCGAAGCTGCGCGACACCGACGAGCCCTCGCACAGCAGGCCCAGATTGGGGTTGGACTCAAGCGACAAACTGGAGCTGATGCGGCGGCCGCCGTCCAGCGGAATGCTGAGGCCGGCGCCGAGGCTGGCGGTGCTTTCGCGGCCAAGGATGCGGTCCAGCGACGAGCTCGAGTTCGAGCCCGACTCGATCAGCAGGAAACCTTCCAGCTGGTTGTTGCGGATAATCGGCACCGCCGTGGTGCCGTCGTCGTTGCGCTGCGGTACCACCAGCGGCGCCTGCGCAAACGCCGACGTCGCCACGAGGGCGAGCAACAAACCGGCGATGGGGCGAAGCGGCGGCAGCATGGCGACGTAATTCCTCAGTAGGCTCACTTGGAGCCCGGCCCTGCGCAAAAGTTCCGCACGGCTCGGACGCTGATTTTACAGGAAATTAACTCTTCCCGGCTAGGCAATACAAGCTCTGTGAGCCTACTGCAGCCGTTCGGGGGCAGGGACCTGCGGGGGTAAGCTGAACAAATCTTCAATCTGTTCAGTTTCAAACCGATAGGACTGGCCGCAGAAATCGCAGTTCACCTCGGCCACGCCGTCGGCCAGCGCGCCGCGTGCCTCGTCGGCACCCAGGCTGCGCAGCATGTCCTCCACCCGTTCGCGCGAGCAGGAGCAGGCGAACGCCAGCGGCCGGCGGTCCAGCACCTTCGCGCCTTCCTCGTGGAACAGACGCCACAGCAGGGTCTGCACCGGTTCGCGGGCCAATTCATCACCGCCCAGTGTCTCGAACAGCGCGTTGCAGCGGTCCCAGCCGTCGCGGTCGCCCTCGGCGCCGGGCAATTTCTGCAGCATCAGGCCGGCCGCGCGGCCCTCCATGCTGGCCAGCAGCAGCCGCGTGGGCAGCTGCTCGGACTGCTCGAAATAGCCCTCGAAGGCCTCGGCCAGGCTGTCGGCCTCCAGGCTCACCAGGCCCTGGTAGCGGGTAGTTTCCTGCGCGCCCGGCGGGGTGCTTTCGATGGTGATGGCCATCAGCGAGCCGGGGCCGAACGCGCGCGGCGTGAGCGGGCTGGGCATCGGCGCCTGGAAGTGGGCGATGCCGCGCAGGGTGCCGGCGCCGGTGCATTCGGCAAACAGCGTCCGCAGTGCGCCGGTGCCGCGCAGCTGCACGCTCAGCCGGCCGTCGATCTTGGCGTGGCCGGTGAACAGCGCCGCCGCGGCGCAGGTTTCGCCCAGGCGCGCGGCCACCGACAGCGGGTAGTCGGCGCGCCCGGCAATCTCGGTCCAGGTTTGGTCCAGGTGCACCACCACCCCGCGCACGCCGGAGCGTTCAAGCAGGAAGCGGGTAAGCGTGTCGCGATCAGGATGCAGGTTCATGCCCCGATTTTACCCGATGCCCCCTTGCAAGAGGGACCCCTGTGGGAGGGACTTCAGTCCCGATGCTTTATGGCCAACAGCATCGGGACTGAAGTCCCTCACACAAGAAGTTCCTCCCACAGGTATTGTTTGGGGCATGGGTGAACTTGAGTTTCGCGTTGTTCCAAAACCCCGGCGGCGCTGGCGCTGGCTGCTGTGGCTGCCGCTGTGGCTGATGGCGTTCAGCGCGCTGCAGGTGCTGGCGTTGCGCTGGGTGGACCCGCCCACCAGCGCGTTCATCACGTGGCGGCGAATGGACGCGCTGCTGGCGAACGAGGCCGATTTCACCCTGCACCAGACGTGGCGTGACTACGACCAGATCTCACCAAACCTGCCCATCGCGCTGGTGGCGGCCGAGGACCAGAAATTCCCGCTGCACCGCGGCTTCGATATGGAAGCCATCGACAAGGCGCTCGACAGCAACGCCCGCGGCGGCCGAGTGCGTGGCGGCAGCACCATCAGCCAACAAACGGCCAAGAATCTTTTCCTGTGGAGCGGCGGCGGCTATTTTCGAAAAGGCTTGGAGGCTTGGTACACGGTGCTGATAGAAGCCATGTGGCCCAAGCGCCGCATCCTGGAGGTGTACGCCAACATCGCCGAGTTCGGCGACGGCGTGTACGGCGCCGAAGCGGCCGCGCAGCTTTACTTCGACAAGCCCGCCAGCGACCTCACCGCCGCCGAAGCCGCGCGGCTGGCCGCGGTGCTGCCCAACCCGAAGAAGTACAGCGCCGACCACCCCGGCCCCTACGTGCAGCGCCGCGCCGCCTGGATCCAGCGCAATGCCCGCAACCTGGGCGGTCCCGGGTACCTCGAGCAGCCCGCAGATTGATGCCTTGTGGGAGGGACTTCAGTCCCGATGCTCTTGGCCCCCCCTCTGTGGGAGGGACTTCAGTCCCGATGCTCTTGGC
>JANNQY010000009.1:0-2503 GCA_031400995.1 Lysobacteraceae bacterium | reverse complement strand
CTGATGGCGTTGAACGCAAATTCGCTGAAGTCGATGGCGCGGCGGTTGATGCGCGCATGTTCGCGGGCGAGGCCGGAGGCGTCGCGCTGGGCGATGTCGAGCAGCTTGTAGAACGCATCCCGGCGCGGCACCGTGCGCGAGGACGTGGTGGTGCTGCGCAGGGTGTCGCTGATGCGCGACGGGCCGCTGCTGCCCATGGTGTAAATGCCGTCGCCAGCGCCCGCCTGCCACATGTTCGAACCCGACAGGGAAATGCTGGCCGGCAAGCCGGCGCCTGCCAGCAGGCCATAGTCGCCCAGGCGATCGGCTATCCTGCCGCCCCAGCCGGACTTGGCGGCGGTTTCGCTCCCCATGGACATGCTGTAGGCCTGCTGGTCCACGTGCGAGAACAACTCGGGCGGCAGCGGCACGCTGCGGGCCTGGTAGGCGGCTTTGGTGGTGGGTGCCACCAAGGGGCCAACGTTGGCCAGCAGGCTGGCGCGGCCTGATTCGAACAGCGTCTGCATTTCCGGCATGGCCGGATGCAGGCCCCAGTCGGTGCCCACTGCGCCGCTGAGCGGGTTGATGGGCAGCAGGCTGGCTTGGGCGATGGAAAGCGCCGGGCGCGCGGCCTGGTAGTTGGCGTAAGCGGTCGCGCTGCGCGGCGCCACCATGTTGAAGCTGTCGTTGCCGCCGAACAGGTAGATGCAGACTAGGGCGCGGTAGTCGGACGGCAGGTTGGCGGCCTGCGCCATCTGCATTTGGCCCATCGTGGCCCAGGCGGCGGCACCGCCCATGGCGACTTGGGCTGACTGGGAGAGGAAGCGGCGACGCGGATAGGAACGATCGTTCGTGCTCATGGCTTACCTCTGAACTGCAAACTGCGGGGAAGAAGCAATCAGGAAGACCATGTCTTCCACGCGATCGCCACCGCCGTCGTTCATGGAGGTGGCGTAGGCCGCCTCCACCAGGACTTGTCGCATGGCCGGGGTCATGCGCCCCGCCATCAGCAGCAGGTTGAGCCGGTCGGCCAGTGCGCCGGGCGCGACGGCCAGGCCCTTCTCAACCGACAGGTTCAGGCGCATGCGCGCGGTGTAGAACTTCGGGTCCGTCACCGTGGCCGGGATGGTGAGGTCGTCGCGATCCATCTGGAATAGGCGCCCGTGCCAGTGGTTGTAGGTGGACAGCGCCGAGGCTTCGTTGAGGATCTGCAGCTCTGGTGCGTACAGGCCGCGGGCGCGCAGCGCACCCGGCGGCTGGTAGTTGGGCCGGTAGAAATTGAACACCGACGGCGACGACATCACGGTCTGGCTCATGTCCGGACCCGCGCCCCGGTTGCGCAGGAAGGCGCGGGTAGTGGGGCCTGCAGCCCCGGCCACCGCCTGGCCCTGGGCACCAAAGGCACGCCAGATAGCGGTCAGGCGCAGCATCGGCTCCTTGACCTTGCCGTACTCGTCGCGTGCGGCCACGGTCATGTCGCGCGCTTCGGTATCCAGCAGTACGGCGCGCACTACGGCACGCATGTCGCCGCGAATGCCGGAGCCGTTGTTGTTGAACGCTGTCGCCACGCGGCCGATATAGGCTGGAGAGGGATTGCTGGTGACCAGTCGCTGGATAAGGTGTCGGGCCAGGAAAGGGCCGACGTTGGGATGGTTGTAGAGATTGTCGAGCGCGATCTTCAGGTCGGCCTCGGCAGTACCGCCCGCGGGAACAGTGGCGCCATTGAGCAGCGTCTTGGCTCCGGTGTCATGGAAAGTGGCCAGCGGCGCCATGGAGCGGATGAGCCCCGGCAGCTTGACGTCGTCCTCCCAGACGTACCAGCTGGCCGCACCGCCGAAGTTCCAGCCGGTGAGGGAGCGCGCGAGGTTGCTGATGGTTGCGTTGTTGTAGGTGCTGATGGTGTTGCCGCCGGCATCCCGCTTGGCGGTGCCGTCGTTGTTGAGTTCCACCAAGCCGATGGAGAACAGTTGCATCACTTCACGGGCGAAATTCTCGTCGGGCTCGGTGTTGCGGCTGGGGTTGGCTTTTTCGTTCTGCAGCATGCCCAGGTAGCGCCCCATCAGCGGATGCAGGCTGACTTCCTCGAGCAGGGTGCGGTAGTTGCCGAAGGCGTTGCCCGCCAGCGTGTCGTAGTAATCGCTGATGGCGAGATGCGAGTAGCCCACGTTGTCGCTGCCGTCGGAAATCACGAACAGCTGGCTGAGCGCGAAAGCCACCCGCTGGCGCAGCTGGTCGTCACCGTAAACCGCAATTTGGGTCCAGGTGTCGTGCCGGCTCAGGTTGCAGCCATAGGAGAACTCGCAGTCCTTGTCTTCCTGGCTGGTGAAGAACGGGCTGAGCTCGTTTTGCATCGCCTGGTGCAGGGCCAGATGCAGACTCACTGGCTTGGTTATCTGGTCGTTGATCCAGGCGGTATAGCCCAGCGAAGTCACCCGGGCTGGTTTTGCAAAAGGCGATCGTCGTCAAGACATCCTCTGATCGGTCGCGCAAACTCACTTTTAAGGAAGCCCGCGAGCTGGAAGGC
>JANNQY010000008.1:0-2092 GCA_031400995.1 Lysobacteraceae bacterium | reverse complement strand
GCAGTCCTCTACATCACCATTCTGCCACCGCGCCCTTCCGCAGGTCTGAGCGGAACATATTACCTGTCTGGTTATTTTGGTCAAGCCATAACAACACTATGGAATCACTTCATGGGCTTCCGCACGGCGCCATCGAACTCGCGCACATACCCCGGGAAAATCGCGATCACCTTGCCGCTATCCATCCGGTACCAGCTGCGGCACTGGCTCCACACCGAGCCGCCCAGGCGCTGCTGCAGTTCCGCGTTGTGCGTCTGCTGTACCTCGGCGCGCGCTTCGATGGCGCGGTGGCCGCCGCGCTCCACTTCGCGCATGCAGGCGATGGCGTGCTGCACGGCCGGCTCGATGAACAGCAGGGTGGAGGTGTGGCCGGTGGCGGTGTTGGGGCCCAGCATCAGGAACATATTGGGGAAGCCGGCGACGCTGATGCTGCGGTAGGCCTCGGGGCCGTGCTGCCAGGCGTCGGCCAGGGTGCGGCCGCCGCGGCCGTGGATGGCGAGCGACTGCAGCAGGTGCACCGTGTCAAAGCCGGTGGCGCAGACCAGCGCGTCAATCTCGCGCTCCACGCCGTCGGTGGTGCGGATGCTGCGCGCGGCCAGGCGTTCGATCGGCGCGGTTACCAGGGATACATTTGGCTGCGACAGCGCTGGGTAGTATTCGTTGGAATAAATCAGGCGCTTGCAGCCCAGCGGGTAGTCGGGCGTGAGCGTGGCGCGCAGCGCGGGGTCGGCGATGCCGATGCGGCGCTGGCGCGCGGCCAGCGTGAGGTTGAGCCAGCGCATGAAGGTGCCGTCCTCGAAGCCGCGCCGGCCCAGCTCCAGGAACTGCACCCAGCCTGCGCGCACGGCGATGGCGTAAGGCGGAAAACGCGCCAGCCAACGGTCGAACCAAAAGTAGCGGCGCTCCAGCCGCGGCAGCACCCAGTTGGCGGTGCGCTGGAACACGTGCAGCTGCGCGGCCTCGCGGGCAATCGGTGGAATCAGCTGCACGGCGGTGGAGCCAGTGCCGATGACGGCCACGCGCAGGCCGGCGAGTTTCTTTTCGTGATCCCAGCGCGCGGAGTGCAGGCGCAGGCCCTGGAAATCGTCCAGCCCGGGGATATCGGGCCAGCGCGGCTGGCTCAGCGGGCCGGTGCTGCAGATGAAATAGCGCGCCGTGAGCGTGTCGCCGCGGGCGGTCTTGAAGTTCCAAAGCCCGGTGGCCTCGTCAAAGCGCGCTTCGCTAAGGCGCGTGCCCAGGCGCAGGCGCGCGAGCAGGCCGCGATCTTCGGCCAGCGCCTGTTGGTAGGCGTTGATTTCCGGCGCGTCGGCGAAGCGCTGCCGCCAGCGCGGGTTGGGCGCGAACGAGAATGCATAGGCGGGCGCCGGCACATCCACTTGCGCGCCCGGGTAGCGGTTGTCCCACCAAGTGCCGCCCAATCCCGACTGCTGCTCCAGCAGCACGAAATCGTGGCGGCCTTCCTTCTGCAGCTGCATCGCCATGCACAGGCCGGACATGCCGGCACCCAGGATCACCACGTCGTGCACGCTGTCGCGCAACGGGGCCACCGCGTCCAGGTGCTGCTGCACGAAGCGCGCCGCGCGCGACACCGCTGCGTTGGCACTGGGCAGCTGGCCGGCGTGCAGTTGGAACACGTGCCAGCGGTGCGGCGTCACTTCCAGCGTGCTGTCCACGCCGGCCGCCTGGAGCGCGGCGTGCAGGGCCTGCGATTGTTCACGCAGCATTTCATCGCTGCCGCATTGCACCAACACCGGCGGCAGGCCGCGCAGGTCGGCCAGCAGGGGCGAGACGCGCGAGTCGGCGCTTGCGGTGCCGGCGTAGTGCGCCGCGCAGGCCTGCATCCAGTCGGCGCTGAGCATCGCTTCGCCGGGCACCGGCTTGGGCTGATGCTCGGGGCGCAAGTCCACCCAGGGCGACAGCAGCAGTAGCGCGGCCGGTGCCGGCCGTTGGCTGGCGCGCACCTGCACCGCCAGCGCCAGCGCCAGGCCGCCGCCGGCGGAATCGCCGGCAATCACCACCGGGCCTTGCGCGATCAGCGCGTCGTAGGCCGCCAGGGCATCGTCCAGTGCCGCGGGGAAGGGATGCTCGGGCG
>JANNQY010000007.1:0-4280 GCA_031400995.1 Lysobacteraceae bacterium | reverse complement strand
TGCGTTCGGCTGTCAGGCTTCCAGCGGCAGCGTGATGGTGGCCACGTAGCGCCCGTCCACCACGCCGGCATCCAGGCGTCCTCGGCCTTGGCTCAATGCGTTGATCCGCTCGCGTGCCGACGCCAGGCCCACTTGATGGCCACCGGTGCCCTGCCTGCCGTGCGGCGGCAGGTCGTTGGTAACGACGATGCGCACCGTGCCTTCCCGCACGTGAACCGTGATAGCCACGGCGCCGCCCTGCGCCATCGGTTCGATCCCGTGGCGGATGGCGTTCTCCACCAATGGCTGTACCGACAGGGCAGGCACCAGCACCTCCGGTATGCTTTCGGGAAGATCCCAGCGCAGCTGTAGCCGCTCACCGAATCGCAGCGACTCGATCTCAAGGTAGCGTCGCGCCAGCGCCAGTTCGTCGGCCAGCGGAATCTCGCGCGGGCCCGACAACGCAGCTCGGAACAGGTCGGCCAAGTCCAGCAGCAGGCGCTCGGCTTCCCCGGGCCGGGCATGCACCAGCGCCGCGCCTGTGTTGAGCGTGTTGAACAGGAAGTGCGGCCGGATCCGCGCTTGCAGGGCGTCCAGCTCGGACTGCTTGGCCATCACCGCCAGGCGCTTGGCGCGCCAGTGGTTTTGGAAGGCGGCCAGGCCGAGCAGGCCCACCACCAGGGCCATTACGGTGATCCGGAGCAGGAACAGGGGCCAGCCCCCTTCAGCCATGGGCCAACTGCCCTTGAGCAGGAGCCAGGCGGCGCCGCCGGTCAGCCACGTGCTGGCGAGCAGTAGCGCCAGCGCCACCCAGGCCACCTCTTGTGGCGCCAGCGCAGAAATCCGCCTCCGGTTGAGCGAAAGGAAGCCCAGGGTGAGCAGGGCGATCCACTGGATGACCAGGGACGCCAGCCCGAAGTAGATCAACCGGTCCATCCTCAGCCCGGGCGCGAGTGCCAGCAGCAGCGCAAGGCCTTCTCCGGCCACCACCACCGAAATCAGGGCGGGAGCCTGCCAGAGGACTTCCATCGGACTGGGCGGCGGCGGGCGGGGGCTCATGGCACCATGATGCCTAGGCGCCGCCGGAGAGGGTAGCGGTGGGCGCCCCGCAGTTGGCAGCCCTTGCTTCCGGGTGCCGGGAGCCCGGTGTAGTGCGTTCATCCGGACGTCCGTACCGGCCATCGGCATGGTCGAGCGCAGTCGCCACTGCGGCTGCTAAGGTCTGCCCCATCAGCCTGGGATACCGTCCGCCATGGTCCGCAACCCGTGCAAACCGCCGTCAGCCGCTGGATTCACCCTGATCGAACTTTCGATCACGGTGGCCGTTCTTGCGATTACCCTCGCCATCGCCCTGCCGTCGTTCACCGGCTTGATCCGATCCAATCGCGTGAGCACCCAGACCAACGCAATGATGGCCAGTTTGGCCTATGCGCGCAGCGAAGCCATCCGCTCCAACACGTCCGTGATGGGCAACCGCGATGTGGTGCTCTGCCCGAGCAGCGACGGCGCGACCTGTTCAGCCGCTTGGGGCGACGGCTGGATCGTGGCACGCCGCGTTGACGACGCCGTCGTGACCGTGCTCCGGCATACACAGCAGCCCGAAGGCGTGGTCTTCGCGGGCGCCGCCACCGAGATCGTTTTCGACAACCGCGGCCGGCGCCTGTCCGGCCCCGACCAGATCACCGTGCAGCCCTACACCTGCGCCACCGGCGATCCCTACCTCAGGACCGTGCTGCTCAACGCCGCCGGGCAAGCACGGATAGTTCAAGGGACCTGCTCATGATCCGCTCAAGCAACCGCCGCCCAACCCAGCCGTCGTCCGTTCCCGGCCGGCGCAGTCGCAGTGGCGGCTTCTCGCTGCTTGAAGTGCTGATCACCGTGCTGATCATGGCCTTTGGCCTGCTCGGGCTGGCGCTGCTGCAGACCATGAACCTGCGCTTCACGCAGAGCGCGCATCACCGCACCGTCGCCACCAACCTCAGCTACGAGGCGCTCGACCTGGTGCGCGCCAACCTGGCGCTCAAGCGCACCTACAACGAGACGGCGCTGGTGAGCGCCGGCACGCCCACGGACTGCGACATCGCACCTTCCTTCGATCCGGCGCCGAACCTGGCGCGTTGGCACTGCCAGGTGAGCCTGGCCTTGCCGGGCGGCCAGTCGCAGCTGGCCTTCGCCGGCGACGTCGCCACCATCACCATCCGCTGGACCGACGCCCGCTGGGAAGCCAACACCGCCGACCAGACCACCGAGTTCGTCCTGGTGGCAACGCTATGATCCTCGCGCCGACCCAGAAAGCAATGCGGCGCGACCGCTTGGCCGGCGGCTTCTCGCTCGTGGAAGTGATGATCGCGCTGCTCATCGGCACCCTGTTGCTGGCCGGCCTGGTGCAGGTTTTCGGCGGCTCCCGCGCGGCCTACCAGGCGGCGGAGGGCATTTCGCGCAACCAGGAGAACGGGCGCTTCGCGCTTGATTTCCTGCAGCGCGAGCTGCGCATGGCCGGCCATTTTGGCTGCGTGAACGACCAGGCGCGGCTGCTCAACAGTGCCGACCAGTTCACCCTGGCCTATGCGGGCGCGGGCACCGAAGCGGCCTACAGCGCCGAGGCGTGGCCGCTGCGCTTCAATATCTCGATGCAGGGCTACGAAGCGAACGGCACCGCACCCGGTGACGCCGTCACTTTGCCGGCCACACCGGCCGTAGCGGGCGTAGGCGGCGGCAATAACTGGTCGCCGGTGCTGCCCGCCGACCTCGCGGCGCGCGCCATCCCCGGCAGTGACGTGATCGTGCTGCGCTACCTGCTGGCGCAGAGCCTGCCGGTGGAGGCCATCTCGGCTGGCGCGGCGCCGACGGTGACGTTCGACGCCGCCCGGTGGGACGTGCTCGCCGCCGGCGTCGTCACCCCGAACCTGTTCGCGGTTACCGACTGTGCCTTCACCACCGTGTTCGCCGGAACCCGGAGCGCGGCGCCCGGCAATCAGATCATTGCCAACGTGCCTGCAGGTGACATCGGGTTTCGCGAGCTCTATGAGCCTGACCGCGCCACCCTGCACCGTGCCGAGAGCGTCGCGTTCTATGTAGGCATCGGCGCCAGCGGCGAGCCGGCATTGATGCGCTGCCGCGCCACCGACACCTCCGGCCTGTGCCAAGAGGAGGAGTTGGTAGAGGGCATCGAGAGCATGCAGTTGGTGTTCGGGGTCAGCCGCGTCGCCAATGATCGCCCCACCGGCTACATCCAGACGGTCCGCACGGCAGCCGTGCTGGGCGATGCGGCAACCAACGCTGCAGCGCGGGCCCAGTGGCGCCTGGTCGGCGCCACGCAGGTTGGCCTGCTGGTGCGCAGCCCTACCCGGGTGCAGGCGCTTGATCGCACACTCCCATACAGCGTGCTCGGCCTCGATGTCACCGCACCCGCCGGCGACCAGCGCCAGCGCGCCGTGTACGAGAGCACCGTCGCCCTCCGCAATCGTTTGTTTGGAAACTAGACCATGGCCATTCGTCGAACGCTTCGCATCCCTCCGAGCGCGCACTCCCAACGCGGCGTAGTCCTGTACGTGGCGCTGATCCTGCTGATCCTGCTCACCCTGCTGGGCATCGCCGGCATGCAGGTTTCGTCCATGCAGGAGCGCATGAGCTCCGGCTGGCGCGCCGGTAACCTCGCCTTCCAGAACGCCGAGTCGGAAACCAAGGATCGCGAGATTGAGATCGCCGCCACGGTTGGGCAGTTTGCGTCCGACGACGATCGCTGCAGCCCCTTCGATGCGGGCACATGGGCCGAGGATGGCGTCAACGCGGGCGTCGAGATCCGAGACTCGTTCGTTCGCCGGATCGACCAGTGCAATGCCGGCGGCGGCATCGGCATGGGCCAGCGCCCGGAAAGCGAAGACACCAACAGCCAGTTCCAGATTTCCGCCTTCGCCACCGATTCGGTGACCATCGCGGACGACCGGACCGCCGAAGCGGTCGTAGACACCATTTTCATCCCCTGAGGGGACCGCCATGGCTAACGTCAAAACTTCCACCATATCCATCGCCTTGGGCCTCGTGACGCTGGTCGCGGGTCTCGCTGCTCCCAGCCAGGCACATGCCGCGCAGGGCCAGGGCAACCTCGCCCAGGCGCCGCTCAACCTCGGCACCCAGGTGCCGCCGGCCTTCATCATGGCGGTGGATGACTCGGGCTCGATGACCTTCGAGACCTTGTTCCCGGGTCGCGATGGCTATGGTTGCACCGGCACCAACACCACGCATCCGTTCTTCAACAACGACGGCACCATCCGCACGGCATCCGGGACCAACGGCAGCTG
>JANNQY010000006.1:0-22188 GCA_031400995.1 Lysobacteraceae bacterium | reverse complement strand
GCGGCGCTTCTTCGACCCGATGAAGGACGTGCGCCGCTCCAACCTGTGGCGGGTGGACGCCGCCAGCGGCGCGGCGCAGCCGCTCACCACCGGCAGCGTGTCCGATGGCCAGGTGGCCTGGTCGCCCGATGGCAGGCGCATCGCGTATGTGTCCAGCGACGCCGGCAAGCCGCAGATCTTCGTGCGCTGGCTTGAGAGTGGGGCCACAGCGCGGGTGACCCAGCTCGAACGCGGCCCGTCCAACCTGGCCTGGTCGCCCGACGGCCGCCAGTTGGCCTACACCGCCTTCGTGCCCACCGAAGGCAAGCCGCTCGCCACCATGCCCAAGCCGCCGGAGGGCGCCGAGTGGGCCGCGCCGGTGAAGGTGATCGAGCACACGATCTACCGCGCCGACGGCGCCGGCGATGTCGAAGCGGGCTTCACGCATCTGTTCGTGGTGCCGGCCGAAGGCGGCGCGCCGCGCCAGATAACCGACGGCGACTTCAACGTGTTCGGCACGCCCGCCTGGGCGAACGATGGCGCCAGCCTGTTCGTGTCGGCCAACCCGGATTCGCGCGGCGATCTTGAGCCGCTGGAATCGGAGATCTACCGCGTGGCCGCCAACAGCGGCCAGCTCACCCGCCTCACCGAGCGCTTCGGCCCCGACTCCAGCCCCCGGGTGTCGCCCGATGGTCGGCGCCTGGCCTGGCTGGGCTTCGACGACCAGGGCCTGAGCTACGCCAACGTGCGCGTGCATGTGCGCGATCTTTCCGGCGGTGGCACCCGCGTGCTGGACGAATCGCTCGACGCCAGCATCGACACCGCCGAGTGGATTGACGACCGCAATCTTGCTGTGAGCTATGAATGGCGCGGCCGCACCCACGTGGCCCGGATGGCGGTGGCCGACGGCCGCCGCACGCTGCTGGCCGAAGACCTGGGTGGCACGGCGCTGGGCCGGCCCTACGCCGGCGGCGCGCTGTCGGCAGCCGGTGGCCGCATCGCCTACACCCAGGGCGGGCCGCTGCGCCCGGCCGATATCGCGGTGATCAGCGGCGGCGGCCAGCCGCGCCGGCTCACCGATCTTTCAGGGGCGCTGTTGGCGCAACGCGAACTCGGCCGGGTGGAGGAAATCGAGTTTGCGTCCAGCGCCGATGGCCGCGCCATCCAAGGCTGGGTCGTCTACCCACCGGACTTCGACCCCGGCAAGCGCTACCCGCTGCTGCTGGAAATCCACGGCGGGCCCTTCGCCGCCTACGGGCCGCACTTTGCCGCCGAGATCCAGCTCTACGCGGCGCAGGGCTACGTGGTGCTCTACACCAACCCGCGCGGCAGCACGAGCTACGGCGCCGAGTTCGCCAACCTGATCCACCAGAACTACCCCAGCCAGGACTACGACGACCTGATGAGCGGCGTGGACGCGGTGATCAAACGCGGCTCCATCGACAGTGACAACCTGTTCGTAACCGGCGGCAGCGGCGGCGGCCTGCTCACGGCGTGGATAGTCGGCAAGACCGACCGCTTCCGCGCCGCCGTGGTGGCCAAGCCGGTGATCAACTGGTTCAGCCACACCCTGACCGCCGACGCCTACCCGTTCTTCTCGCGGTACTGGCACCCCGGGGTGCCCTGGGAACATGCCGAGCACTATTTCCGGCATTCGCCGATCAGCTTGGTGGGCAACGTGGTGACGCCCACCATGGTGATCACCGGCGAAGCCGACCTGCGCACGCCCATGGCCGAGTCCGAGCAGTACTTCCACGCGCTGCGCCTGCGCGAGGTGCCCAGCGCGCTGGTGAAGATCCCCGGCGCCTCGCACGCCATCGACCAGCGGCCCTCGCAGCTGATCGCTCAGGTACTCCACACCGTCGCTTGGTTCGAACGGCACCGCAAGCGCGAGCAACCCGTGCCAGCGCCCGTCGATTGAAGAGGACCTCCGTGACGGACGCCGCTGGAAATCGGCCGGATTTTGCGCCGTGCTGACGCGCCCCGCCACTCCGGCTGATTTCCCGCGCATCCTTGCGCTCAACGCCGCGCAGGTGCAGCACACCAGCGCCATGGACCTGGCGCGGCTGGAGTTCCTGCACGCGCAGTCGTGCTGGCACCGGGTGGCCGAAGTTGAAGGCGTGGTGGCGGCTTTACTGCTGGTGTTTCGCGATGGCGCGGCGTATCCGAATCCTAACTTCGACTGGTTCGCCGTGCGCTATCCGCGCTTCGTTTACGTGGACCGCGTCGTGGTGGATGCCGAATTTCATGGCCGCGGCCTGGGTGCGCTGCTTTATCGTGAACTGTTCGAACACGCGCGCACCGCCGGTGCGCTGGCGGTGACCTGCGAGTTCAACTTGGTGCCGCCGAACCTTGCCTCGGCCGCTTTCCATGCGCGCTTTGGATTCCAGGAAGTGGGCCGGCAGTGGCTGGACGACGGACGCAAGCAGGTTTCTATGCAGGCGGCGCCAGTGGCGGGTTCCTGACGATGCGGCTGGCTATTCTCGGACAAGGTGACCGTCAGCGGAAAGGCCAGCAAGGATTTGCCTCCCGGCGTCCTCAGGAGCATCCTCAACCAAGCAGGAATGAAGAGGTTAGCCCGATGCGCTACGCGATCATCATCGAGAAGACCGACAACAACTACGGTGCCTGGGCCCCCGATTTTCCGGGTTGCGTTGCCGTAGGCGATACCGTGGAAGACGGCGACCCCATCCCGCCGCCCACCGTGCAGGTGAACTACGTCGACGTCGCTGCCTGAGCTTGCCCGTCCGGGCGGGGATCGGTGGTAGCCAGCTTCGGCACAGCCCTCACCAGGCGCTGACGCATCTGCTCTATTCCAAGGACTCCGTCGGGGCTACCTCGCCCACTTCAACCGAGGCCGTCGAGCGCTCGCGGAAGGTGACTTCCGTCACTTCGCCGGCAAAATCGAGCTTCAACACGAACTCCGCCGGCAGATCTTCCCGGCGGGGCGGCAGGTCCACGCGTATGTCGCCCCGGCTGAACTTGCCCGGCGCCACGGTGGCGTTCGGGAACAGGCGATCCTGCATGGCGATCAGCTGCGCGTCGGCCAAGGCCTTGGCCTCGCGGGCGTCGGCATTGCCCGAAACGAACAAAATGTCATCGCCATCGGGACCCGGCCTGGTCATGACGCCGTCGGGGCCGCGCCTCTCCCTGTCCTCTTCCAGCGGACGGTTGATAGCCGTCAGCTCATCGAGCGACTTGCCGTCGGCGAACTGGCTACGCGCCAGCATGTCGAGCCGCCGCTGTTTCTGCTCGCGGATGAGTCCGGAGGTTCCGTACACCTTGAGGGCGGTCCGGCCGTAGTAGGCGGAGACGTCTGCTGTCTTCGCTCTAAACGCCTCGGTGCCGGTATTGACCACGGCCAGCGTTATCCAGCCGGCGTCTGCCGACTCGGGCAGGAAGGCCAACACGCTGCCATAGCGCTGGCCGGGCAGGCGCAGTACCGCTGCGCCATCCTGCTGCTTCACTTCATGGCCGACGGGCGCGACAACGTCGAACATGCGCGGCCCGAATTGAGCGACGGCGGGCTGGGACGCTATCACCAGGACAAGCAAGGACGCGGCTGACGCATGCTTCATGAGAGGCTCTCCGGGGAAAGGAAGCAGTTGGTCGTCTGCCTTCAGGCCCGCAGAGTCTAGCCGCCGCTTTTTGGCGTCGCAATCTGCCCGCCGGCAGTTGTCAGCCCCCGCGCCTTCGCGCAAAGTGCAAGCACACAGCCATGCAGGGGAATGAAATGCGGATTGCAGCCATCCTGGCCGCGCTACTTTGGGCCGCCGCACCGGCCCACGCCGCCACCGAAGAGTTCAGCGTCATCACCGGCGGCAACCGGGTGGGCCACGTCACGGCCACCACGGAGGGCGACCAGGTCAGCATCGTCTTCGACGTCAAGAACAACGGCCGCGGCCCCACCATCGCCGAAGTGCTGCGCCTGGACGCGCAGGGCATGCCGCTGTCCTGGGCAGTCACCGGCGCCACCACCTTTGGCAACAAGGTGGATGAAAAATACGCGCTGGCCGACGGCCAGGCGCGCTGGAAGGATTCCGCGGGCGAAGGCAGCCAGGCGCTGGCCCAGCCGCGCATGTACGTCACCCAGAACGGCAGCCCATGGGCGCTGGGAGTCTACGCCCGCGCGCTGCTGGCCGCGCCCGATCGCCGCATGCCGGTGCTGCCGGCCGGCGAACTGGCGCTGGAAGAAGGCAAGCCGCTGCAGGTGAGCGACGGCAAGAGCGCGCGCACGGTGCGCCAGTTCGCCATCAGCGGCATCGAGCTCGATCCGTCCTACCTGCTGCTCGACGAGGCCGACGCGCTGTTCGCCGTCATCTCGCCCAGCTTCATCGTCATCCGCCGCGGCTACGAGGCCGAGGAAGTGCGCCTGCGCCAGCTGGCCGCCGACCTCGGCGAGAAACGCCTGCAGGACATCCAGGCCAAGACCGCGCACAACTACGGCGCGCCGGTGCGCATCCGCAACGTGCGCGTGTTCAACCCCGAAACCGGAACGCTGGGCGAGCCGGTGAGCGTGCTGGTGAGCGGCCGCCACATCTCCAACGTGCAGCCGCTGGATGCGCCGGCCACGCCGGGCGAGGTCGTGATCGAAGGCGAGGGCGGCACCCTGGTGCCCGGCCTGTTCGAAATGCATGCCCATACCGGCCAGGACGATTCCATCCTCAACATCGCCGCCGGCGTCACCTCGTTCCGCGACATGGGCAACGACAACGCGGTGCTGGACGACCTCATCGCCAGCATCGAAGCCGGCACCGTCGCCGGCCCGCGCATCACCCGCAGCGGTTTCATCG
The DNA here is from genome assembly GCA_031400995.1 of Lysobacteraceae bacterium. Taxonomy (GTDB): domain Bacteria; phylum Pseudomonadota; class Gammaproteobacteria; order Xanthomonadales; family Xanthomonadaceae; genus Arenimonas. The sequence goes on along the minus strand of JANNQY010000006.1, from coordinate 17,416 downwards.
AGGGCAAGAGCCCGTTCAATTCCAACAACGGCATCCTGGTGAACAGCGAGGCCGAAACGCTGGCGGCGGTGCGCTGGTATGCCGCGCGCGGCTACCACCAGGTGAAGCTGTACAACAGCATGAAGCCCGAGTGGAGCGTGGCGGCGGTGAAGGAGGCGCACCGGCTGGGCCTGCGCGCATCCGGTCACATCCCGGCTTTCTCCAACGCCGACGCCATGATCGCCGCCGGTTACGACGAGCTCACCCACATCAACCAGATCATGCTGGGCTGGGTGCTCACGCCCGAGGAAGACACCCGTACCCTGCTGCGGCTCACCGCGCTCAAGCGCCTGGCCAACCTGGACCTTGCTTCGCCGCGCGTGCGCACCACCCTCGACAGCATCGTGGCGACAAAGGTGGCGGTGGAGCCCACCATCGCCATCCACGAGAACCTGCTGCTCAACCAGAACGGCCAGGTGCCGCGCGGCCAGGCCGACACCATCGACAACCTGCCGGTGGGCGAGCAGCGCGACGCAAAGCAAGCGTGGTCGGACATGTCGGCGCCGGGCGATGCGGCGGCCTATGCGGCAGCCTTCGAGAAAGTGATGACCACGCTGCGGGAAATGCGCACGCGCGGCGTGCTGCTTGTGCCGGGCACCGACTTGGGTGGCTCGTTTGCCTATCACCGCGAGCTGCAGCTGTTCGAGCAGCTGGGCTATACGCCGGCCGAAGTGTTGACCCGTGCCACGCTGGACATGGCGAAGTACCTGGGCCAGGACCAGAGCCTGGGCAGCATCCAGCGCGGCAAGCTGGCCGATTTCTTCCTGGTGGCCGGTGATCCCACCGCCGAGCTGGCAGCGATAAAGAAAATCCGCATGGTGGTGAAGGACGGCACGGTGTACTACCCGTCCGAGATCTATCCGAACTTCGGCATCAAGCCCTTTGCCACCGCGCCGGCGGTGACGCTGCCCGAGGCGGCTGAATAGGCGGACCGAGTCAGCCGCGGGGCCGCTTTCGACGGCGCCCGCGGCCACCCTGTCACTTGGCACTGTTGCCGTTTTGCCGGCCACTCCAGCATGCGGACGCGTCGTCCCGGCATCGGGCGACCACCCCATCGTCCACGCGAGGCCAGACATGCACAGCGATAAACAGACAGGGCGCATCGTCGGCGCACTTTTGCTCAGCACCATGGTGCTGGGTATCTGGAGCAACTTCGGGCTGACGGGGCCCATCTTCGAAGGCGGCGGCTTCCTCGAGAACGGCGCGACGATGCCGTTGCGCTTCGGCCTCACGGTGGTTACGGCGCTGGCCGCGAGCGCCATTGGCATGGTCATCGCCGTGCTCGCTTACCCGATCCTGCAGCGCGCCACGCCGCGGCTGGCCCTGGGCTACCTGATGCTGGTGGCGGCGGGCTTCGCCACCACGGCGGTGGAGCAGGGCAACTTCCTTTCCATGCAGGCGCTGAGCCAAAAGTACGCCGCCAGTGGGGGCGGCGACCCGGCCCTTTACGAGGCCCTGCGCGGCGTGGTGTCGGCGAATCGCAACGGCATCCACTTCATTGACAAGATCATGGGCGGCGCCAGCATCACCCTGTTTTGCCTGGCGCTTTACCGCGGCCGTCTCGTGCCGCGTGCGCTGGCCGGCTTCGGCATGCTGGCGGGGCTGCTGCAGATGGGCGGCATCGGCCAGGAGCTGTTTTCGCGGGATTTCCCCATGCTGATGCTGGCGCCGCTGGCGCTCACGGTGCTACTGCTCTCGATCACGCTGCTGGTGCGCGGCTTCAGCCCGCCACCGGCCGAGGCGGCATAGCGCTGGTCAGCCGCCGCGGTAGCGCAGCGTCAGGCCCTTGAGGAAATTGCGCAGCATCTGGTCGCCGCAGGCGCGGTAATTCTTGTGGCCGGGCTGGCGGAACAGCGCCGACAGCTCGGGCTTGGTCACCGGGAAGCCGGCGTCCTGGAAGACCTGGTGCATGTCCACGTCCTTCAGCTCGAAGGCCACGCGCAGCTTCTTGAGCACCAGGTTGTTGGTGACGCGCTTTTCCACCGGCCGAGCCGGCTGGCTTTCGTCGCGGCCGCGATAGTGGAACACCAGGCCGTCGAGGAAGTGCGCCAGCACGCGGTCAGGGCAGGGCTGGTGGCCGGGCTCGTCTTCCTTGGCCAGGTAGGCCTGAAGCTCTGGCTTGCCCAGCGCAAGCTCGGGATCGGACAGCCGGATAATCTCGAGGATGCGTTGGTCGCTCAGGTCGAGCATGTAGCGCACGCTGCGCAGGACATCGTTGTTGATCATGGGTGGGCCTGGCCGTGCGGTACGCGGGAACGTCACTTTACGCTGCTGGCCGGGGCAGCGCGGGCCCCGTGCTAGCGTGTGGGCCGCTAGTGATGGACCGGACACCCGCATGCCCCACGACCCAATCCCCCTGAATGCGCTGCACCTGCAGCACAGCTATGCCGCGCTGCCCGAGGTGTTTTTCCGCCGCGTGGCGCCCACGCCGGTGGCCGCGCCGGCCTGGCTGGCGTTCAACGTGCCGCTGGCGCACGAACTGGGGCTGGAGGCCTTGGAGGGCGATGCCGGGGCGCTGCAGATGTTTGCCGGAAATGCAGTGCCAGCACAGGCGCAGCCCTTGGCCATGGCCTATGCCGGCCACCAGTTCGGGAATTTCGTACCGCAGTTGGGCGATGGCCGCGCCATCTTGCTGGGCGAAGTGATCGACCGCGCCGGGCAGCGACGCGACCTGCAGCTCAAGGGTGCCGGGCCCACGCCGTTTTCGCGCAATGGCGACGGCCGCGCGGCGATCGGGCCGGTGCTGCGCGAATTCCTGGTGAGCGAAGCGTTGCACGCCTCGGGCGTGCCGACCACGCGCGCGCTGGCGGCCGTTGCCACCGGCGAGCCGGTCTTCCGTGACGGCCCGGTGCCGGGCGCGGTGCTGGTGCGCATCGCAGACAGCCACGTGCGCGTGGGCACGTTCCAGTATTTCGCGGCGCGCCAAGACACGGCCTCGGTGCGCGCGCTGGCCGATTACGTGATTGCGCGGCACTACCCGGCGCTGGCCGAGGCCGCGCAGCCTTACGTGGCGCTGCTGCAGGCGGTGGCCGCGCGGCAGGCCGGGCTGGTGGCAAAGTGGATGCAGCTGGGCTTCATCCACGGCGTGATGAACACCGACAACTGCACGCTCTCGGGCGAAACCATCGACTACGGCCCCTGCGCCTTCCTGGACGAGTACGACCCGGACAAGGTGTTCAGCTCGATTGATCGCGCCGGCCGCTACGCCTACGGCAACCAGGCCAAGCTGGTGCGCTGGAATCTGGCGCGGCTGGCGGAAACCCTGCTGCCCGTGATGGGTACTGATCCCGAGGCCGCGCTGGCGTCGGCCAGCGCCGTGATCGAGGGGTTCCCGGGGGTTTTCCAAACGCAGTGGCAGCAGGGCATGTGCGCCAAGCTGGGGCTGGGCACCGTGCAGGCCGGCGACGAAGTCTTGGTGCAGGGCTTCCTGGACGCGCTGCAGGCCAGCGCCGCCGACTACACCGTGGCGTTCGCGGCGCTGGCCGAAGCCAGCGAAAGCGACGGGCCCCCCGCGGGTTTGCCCGACAGCCCTGGCATGGCCGCTTGGCTGGCGAAGTGGCGGCAACGCCTGCAGGGCGAGCCGCTGCCGGCAGGCCAGCGTGCCCGCCAACTTCGCGCCACCAACCCCACCGTGATCCCGCGCAACCACCATGTCCACGCCGCGCTGCTGGCGGCCGAGCAGGGCGACCTGGGCCCGTTCGAGGCGCTGTTGGCGGCGGTGCGGCGGCCGTTCCAGCCGGCAGGGCAGGACGCGGCCTTCCTGCGGCCGCCGGCGCCGGGCCAGCACGTGCTGCAGACGTTTTGCGGCACCTGACAAAAAAGTTTCCGCCAAGTTACAGAAATGTCACCTGGCCGACATACCCTGCAGGCCTCGGGCGCGCGCCGCCCACCGCCGGAGACAAGTGATGGGACGCAAGCAGGTTTGGATCTGGATGCTGTGCCTGGCGCCGCTGGCCGCGCTGGCTGCAGAGCCTTACGTAGCCGTTGAGCAGCGCCTCACGGCGGAGCAGCGCAAGGCCACCGGCATCGACACGCTGAGCCCGCAGCAGTTGGCCCTGCTCAACCGCCTGCTCAGCGAGGATCGGGCGGAGGCGGTGCAGGCCGCGTCGCAGGCCGCCACGCAGGCGGCGCAAGTGGAGGCGCAAACAGAGGCGGCGCAAGTGGCGGCAGCCACGGCGGCTACGGCAGCCACGGCTGCCACGGCGAGCACCGCCGCAGCCACCGACACCCAGCGCGACCCGGACCCGTCCCGCTACCTCGGGTTGGAACAAGAAACCATCACCAGCCGGGTGAAGGGCACCGTCAGCGGTTGGGCGCCCGGCACCGAATTCGCGCTGGAAAACGGCCAAGTGTGGAAGGTCCTCAAGGGCAGCCGAACGCTGGACGAACCCATGGAATCTCCGGAGATTCTCGTCGTGCCGGGCATGGCCGGGCGCTGGTTCCTGCAGGTGCAGGAAGACCTGCCCAAGGCGCGCGTTTACCGCATCGACTGAGCCCTTGGCCCAAGGTCTCGTTGATTTCGCCCCGCGATAAGGGTAATCACGAGGCTGGGGAATGCTGGGGGAACGGCACGATGACAACCAGGCAGCGGAGGCGGGGCCGCGCAGTGCGCGCTTGGCTGGCGGGGGCGATGTGGCTGCTGGCTCTCATCGTCACTGCAGCCAGTGCCCAAGGGTCCCCATCCGGGGCTGATCCGGCGCCGCCCCAGGCCGCTACTGCCGGCGAGGAATTGCCGCCGGCGACAGTGCGCTATTTCAATCGCGACATCTTCACTTTCCGCGCGCGCTTCTTGGGTAATTCGCCGGAGCGCAGGGCGCTGGCTGCGGAAGCCAACATCGCCCGCGTCGTCGACGAGAACGGTATTGCCAAGGTCAGCTTCCAGGAGCATCCGCAGGGGCTGCTGATCATGGTGGCGGATCAATCGGTGGCCATGATTACGCCCGCTGATCTCGATGCGCTTCACGACCAGACCATGGCGCAAGCACGCGTGGACGTTGGCCAGCGCCTTTCTGACGCGGTGCTGCAGTCTGAGAACGCCAACAACCCGCGCAAGTTGGCCATGAGCGTGCTTTGGGTCGTCCTGGCTTCGCTGTTGGCTGCCGGGCTGGCGTGGCTGCTGCTGCGCAGCTTCGAGCGCGTGGGGGCCAGCTTGGATGTCTGGCGCGTCAGGCGCTTGGCCAAATTAAAGAGCGACTCGGCCCGCCAACTCGCCGCCGGGCTCACCGCCGGTGGGCGCAGCTTGGTAAAGGTGGCGAGCTGGTTGCTGCTGCTGTTGGTGTTCGAAGAGTGGGCGCGGTTCTCGCTGGGCCAGTTCGCCTTCACGCAGCCTTGGTCGAATGCCATGACCGGGTGGCTGCTGGGCCTGCTGATGTCCTGGGCCCACTCGTTTGCGGCGGCGCTGCCCGGGCTGCTGACGGCGATGGTGATCATGCTGGTGGCGCGCATGGTGGCGCGGTCGGTCAACTTCACCCTGCGCGGCGTGGCCAGTGGGCGCTACAGCCTGCTGGGCATCGACACCACGCTGGCTGAGCCCACCCGCAAGCTGATGGTCGCCGCAGTGTGGCTGTTTGCCCTGGCGATGGCGTATCCCTACCTGCCAGGCGCGCAGACGCCGGCGTTCCAGGGCCTGAGTGTGTTCGTGGGCCTGATGGTGTCGCTGGGGGCGTCCAGCATCGTGGGGCAGGCGGCCAGTGGCTTCACCCTGCTTTATTCGCGCACGATGGGATTGGGCGACCTGGTGCGCATTGGCGACACCGAAGGCGAAGTGCAGCAGATTGGCCTGTTCACCACCCGCGTCCGCACGCCGCTGGGCGTGGAGATCAGTTTCCCCAACAACGTGGTGCTGGGTGGGCAACTGCGGAATTTCTCCCGGCATCCTGACGGTGCCGGCATGTGGCTGGAAACCAGCGTCACCATCGGCTATGACGCGCCGTGGCGGCAGGTTCATCGCCTGCTTCTGGATGCGGCGACGCGCACGGCGGGCGTGCAGGCCCAGCCCGCGCCATTCGTGGTGCAGAAGGAGCTGATGGATTTCTACGTGGCCTACGGCCTGCGCGTGCGCGTGCTGGATCTTCCCGGCCGCCTGCGCATCCTCAGCGAGCTGCACGCCAACATCCAGGACACCTTCAACGAAGCCGGCGTGCAGATCATGTCGCCCAACTACGAAGCCGACCCCGCCCAGCCCAAACTCGTCCCTCGCGACGCCTTCGAAGGCCCAGCCCAGTAACGGTTTCAGACGCACTTCCGCAGGCAGTGTCTGACACCGTTTCGTTCAGAGTTGGGATTCGACGGGGAGGATTTTCATCAGCCAGGCCAGGAAGCGCTGGGACGCGGCGGAGTCCGGCTCGCCGGTCCACGTCTGGCTGCCGTCGGTCCAACTCAGCTCGCCGTCGGGCAAGCTCACTTTCCAGGCGCGGTCGCCCTGGATCTGGCGCTGGTAGATGCCCTGCATTTCCTCGGTCAGTTCGGGGTGTGCGGCCAGCACGCCCTGCTCGCAGTTGAGCGACGTGGAGCGCGGGTCGAGGTTGTAGGAGCCCACGAAAATCACGCTGTCGTCGATGATCGCAGCCTTGGTATGCAGGCTGGAACCGGATGAGCCGGCCAAGCTGAACTCGCCGCGTTCGCCGGCGGGCTTGAGCTCCCAAATCTGTACGCCGTTGGCCAGTAACTCCTCGCGATAGCGGCTGTAGCCGCCGTGCACTGCAGCCACGTCGGTGGCGGCCAGCGAATTGGTGAGGATGCGCACGTCCACCCCGCGCTGGACCAGGCTGATGATCTGCGCCGTGCCGGATTCGCCGGGCACGAAGTAGGGCGAGATCAGCGCCACGTCGTCCTGGGCCTTGGCAATGGCCGGCACCAGCGTCTGCAGTACTGCCGAGCGCTGCTCCATCGGCAGCAGCGCCTTCATCGGGTCGTCGCTGACAAACTGCCAGTCCGCCGTCCAATGCAGCACGGTGTCGCCGTTGAACAGGTCGCGCACCTGCGGGTCGTCGCGCAGCACCTGCAGATAGGGGCTGGCCTGCAGCTCGGCCTGCGCCTGGTCCAGCGCCAGGCGCAGGCGCGCAAGCGCGGCTTCGTTCACCGCTTCAGGCGCCAGCTGGGCGATGGGATAGTTGGAGGGCGAGTTCCAAAAACGGTCGAAATTCTCGCTGACCTTGGCCACCACCGGGCCGGCCATCAGCAGGTCCAGGTCCACGAAGTTGGTGCCCCCATGGGCGTCGAAGTACTCGTCGCCCAGGTTGCGGCCGCCCACCAGGGCGATGCGGTTGTCGGCGATCCAGCTCTTGTTGTGCATGCGATGGTTGAGCCGCGCGTAGCCCGCGATGAATTCGCCCGCCTTGGCCAAATTGCCACTGCGACTGGCCATCGGGTTGTACATGCGCACTTCGATGTCCGGGTGGGCATCGATTGCGGCGAAGCTGTTGTTCTTTGCGCGCGCATCAAAGTCATCCACCAGGATGCGCACACGCACTCCGCGGTCGGCAGCCGCCAAGGCCTGGCGCGCCAGCAGCTTGCCGGTGAGGTCGGCGTGCCAGATGTAGGTCTGGATATCCAGGCTGGTGCTGGCGGTCTGTGCGGAGAAGGCGCGCAGGGCGTAAGCCTCGGTGCCGGTACTGACCAGGCGGAACCCGGATTGGCCCGGGTGCCGGGCTTCCGCCGGCATCACGCGGGCGGCGAGGTCGCCGGCGGTGGCGGGTGCCGTGGCCTGCTGGTCGGGTGTTTCCACGCGCGGCGGCAGCTGCGCGCAGGCGGCCAGCAGCAGTATCGGAACCAAGTGTCGAATTGCCCGCATCGCGCGCCTCTCCCCAAGAGCTGTCTCAGGGTTTAGCACGCGGGCCACGCGCGGGCAATTGGGCTCCGGGGTTGGCGTGTGCGGCGCCGCTCAGCCAGCCGCGGCATCCAGGAACCACACTTCCACCTCGCCGCTTGTCTTCATGGTCATGGCATTGCCGTGGCGGTCGAGTGCCTTGCCCACCGGCAGCCGCACCCAGCTTTCGCTGATGCAGTACTCCTCCACGTTGTTGCGCTCGATGCCCTTGAAGCGCACGCCGATGCCGCGCTCCAACACGGCGCCGTCGTAGTGCGGGCTTCGGGGGTTCACGCTGAGGCGGTCGGGCGGGTGGTTGCTCATGGGCCGGTCCTGGAAAGAGTGACGGCCATGATACCGGCCTCGCCCAGCCGCACGCAGCCGGCGTCATGCAAGGTGCATTGAACCGGTGGTCCTGGCCGGGGCAATTGCAGGGCCTGCCGGCGCGATTCCGGCCTTGTCCAGCGGCGCCACGCGTTCCGGACAGCTTGGCACGCAACGTGCAGCGGCAATGTAGACCAATCAAGGAACTCCGCCATGTCCCTTTCCATGATCCTCCTGATCATCCTGATCCTGCTCCTTATCGGAGCACTCCCGGCTTGGCCCCATAGCCGCAGCTGGGGCTACGGCCCCACCGGCGGCCTCGGCTTGGTAGTCGTGATCATCGTCGTGCTGCTGTTGATGGGCCGCATCTAAGCCCCGCAGGTTTTGCGACGCACCGTGCGTCAGCAGGTCTCAACGTCGGCCTGTTCGCCCCGGCGAGGTGGGGTCACCTCGCCGGGGCTTTTTTTCGCCCGCGTGAACGTGGACTGCACCCGGCGTGATTTCAGGAAGTAGGGAATCCAGATCAGCGCTGCGATTGCCGCACGGCCCAGCGCACCCCAATCCTGCGGGCTGATTTCGGCGGCAGCGGCGGGGATCAACTGCACCAGCGCCAGGTCCATGGCCACCAGCGCCAGCGAACTGGCCAGCAGCAGGATGTAAAGCCGCGGCGCCCCCCGGCGGCGCTGGAAGAACATCACCAGCAGCAGGCTCGACAGCACCAGAAGGCCAAGGTTGGCGGCCAGTTCGAACAGCAGCACCGGCACCCACAGCGCATGGTAGGCCTCGCCGCCCGGCGTGCTGAGCGCGCTCCATGTGGCCAGCGCATAGGGCTCCAAGCCCAGACCCATGTCGGCCAGCACCCGCAGTGGCGTTACCACGGCGGCAAATGCCGGCAGCAGCAGCCAGCCGCTCAAGCCCGCCAAGGCCGGATCCAGCGGCGCAGTCGGCAGCAAGGGATCGGTGCGGTAGAAACGCAGCGCCAGCGTGATGTAAACGCCCAGAAGCAGCAGCGCCAGCAGCGCGACAGTCCAGTTGTAGCCTTCGGCCACCACGCCGGCGCCTTCCGGCGTCCAGGTCAGCTCAAAGCCCAGCGACTCCTTGGCCTGCTGCAGGTTGCTGACGTGCTGCGCCATCGCCTTGGCCGGCACGTGGTCCGCCAAGCTGCGGTAGTGGTCTTCCAGCACCACCCGACGGCCCTGGGAATAGCCGCGCACGCGGTGTTCAAACTGGAAGCCGGCATCGCTGACGCTGCTTTGCCGGTCTTCGATCGGCCAAGTGTCATGCAGCAATATCTCGGTGGTGTGGGTGAAGTCCACCGGGTGCTCCAGCGCCATCGGCGCGCGCCGGATCGGCGTCTTCGGGTCGTCAAAACGGCTTTGCATGTCGGCCGCGTGCGTCGAAGCGCTGCGCACGCCGGTCTTGGCATCCTTGCCCCAGAAGTCCGCGATGTCGTAGCGCTCGATCGTGACCAGGCGATTGCTGTCGCGGTCGTCCTCCACCTCCAGCGGACCCGCGCTGACGATGCCCGGATAGAAGGAGGCGTAGAAGTTGAGGTAGTCCTTCTGGATGCTTTCGCGCGGCTCGCGGGCCAGCAGGCCGCGCATGGCTTCGGCGTCGTCGGCTTCATTGGTGGTGCGCACCGTCATGCGCGCCGGCTGGTCCATACCTTCGCGGGCATCGAACTGGGTGTGCACCTGGCGCTTGGGCGCCGGCTGGCCGGAGGCGCGCATGGGTACCAGCGTACGCACGCCGGGAGCCACCACCAGGGCCTGTCCGAAATCGGGCTGGTACAGGCTGGCCAGGTTGCCGTATTGGGTGTCGCGGGTCGGATCCAGCCAATAGTCGCGGCCGTCCAGCTGCACCTTCACCAGCACATGGTCGAAAACATCGGGCATGGGCAGTTGGTCCAGCAGGCCGCGCCCGATCCCGGTGTTCACCAGAGCTGCATTGGCCGGGATCTCGAGCCGGCGCAGCATGGACAGCATCAGCAGGGTCTTGTCCTTGCAGTCGCCAAAGCGGCGCTCCAGCACCCGCTGCGGCGGGGTGGGCTGGTACGACCCCGCACCCACCTCCACGCCCAGGTAGCGGATCTGCGTCTGCACGAAGCGCAGTACCGCCGCCGTGCGCTCCGCGTTGGAGGGATAGGTGCGCGCAATCCGCGCAAGTTCGGCGTCGGCCTCCGCGCCCAACTGCCGCTGCGGCTCGTAAATGGGGAGCGCCCAGTCCACCACGCCGCCCCAATGCGGGTATTGGCTCCACTGCACGCTGGCGAAGTCATCGAACCAGCCGGGCGTGCCGTCCTCATCGGCCTGCGGCGCCACGTTGGCCTGCCGCCATACCAGCTGGTCGTAGTCGCCTTGCACGCTGCGGCTGGGCTCGGGCGCACCGTTGCGGTTGGAGAACTGCAGCGTTGTGCCGCGCGGCACCAGCAGCCGCGTATGGTCGTCGCGCACCGGCACGTCCCACTGCATGGACATGCCGCCGAATACGGCGTCCTGGAACGCCGGGTTCTGGCCCTGCACGCTGTAGGCGTAGTCCACCACGTCGCCTACCCGCACGTCGTCCAGGAACAAGGTGGCGGTTTTGCGCCCGTCGTAGATGCGGTACTCCAACTCTGCTTCGCGCTGGATCACCCGCACTTGGGTATCGGGCAGCCGGGCGAGCCGCTGCCCGTCGCGGACCACGTCCACCCAGTGCAGCGTCAGCGTCTGGAACGACGGATCGAAGCCGATCTCAACGTGCGCCGCCGATTCCAGGCCACCGGTGTCGGTGGCCTTGATGGCCATGCGGCTGAAGCGCGCCGGCTCCGGCCCGGCGCGGTACTGCATGTCGGTGAGCAGGTAGTACACGCCGCCGCTGATCTGCCCGGTTGGCACCGGGGCGTCGAGATCGAGCGCGATCTGCTGCACCCAGTCCGGTTTGGGTCCGGTGCGGAATTCGTCCGCTTGCGCCGCCGCCGTCGCCGCCAGCAGCCAGGCGGCGGCAAGCACGATGGCGAGCTGCACGCCGCGGGGAGTGGAGCCAAACAGGCCGGCTGCGGAGGAGAACCTTGGGCTGGGCGGACTTGCAGGCGGCATGGCTGGCTCAGCAGGGGAACTGGGTGCAAGTGTAGGCGGCATGGGGTCTCATGCCTTGAGCCTGCATTTTGCATGGTTCGAGGCGATTTGAGATTGCACTTTGCAATGATTGGGGCCAGCGTAGCCCTGCCAAGCCCGGGGCTCGCGCGGCCACTGTTTGGCACAGGCCTTGCAGCGGTTTCGACCGCGCCCCCAGGAGTAGCTCGTGCCCGACGCTTCCGCCTCCCCCGCCGGCCGAATCCTGGCCATCGATGACGATCGCCAGTTGCTGGAAAACTTTGGCCTTTGCCTGGAGTCGGCGGGCCACCGCGTAGCCGCGGTGGCCACGCTCCAGGAGGGCCTGCAGCTCGCGGCCGCCCAACCGTTCCACGTCTGCCTGCTCGACCGCACCATCGGCTACGACTCGGGCATGGACGCGCTGCCGCGCCTGCGCGAGCTGGCGCCACAGATGCGCATTATCATGGTCACGGCCCACGCCCGGGTGGACGACGCGGTGAAAGCGATTTCCGAAGGTGCCAGCGACTACTTGGTGAAGCCCTGCTCGCCGGAGCAGCTGCGTATCGCGGTGGCGCGTCAACTCGACACGCTGCGGCTGCTCGACAAGATCGAGCGCCTTGAGCAGCAAACCGGGCCTGGCGCCGCCGCGGTGCTGGCCAGCAACAACCCGGCCATGTCCCAGCTGCTGGCGATGGCGCGCCAAGTGGCGCGCACGGACGCCAACCTGCTGCTGCTGGGCGAAAGCGGCACGGGCAAAGGCCTGCTGGCCAGCGCCATCCACGGCTGGAGCGCGCGTGCGCAAGCACCGTTCGCCACCATCAACTGTCCGTCGCTGTCCGCCGAATTGCTCGAAAGCGAGCTGTTTGGCCACGCCAAGGGTTCCTTCACGGGGGCCACGCAAAACACCCTGGGCCGGGTGAGCAATGCCGATGGCGGCACGCTGTTCTTGGACGAGGTGGGTGACTTCCCGCTTGCACTGCAGCCCAAGCTGCTGCGTTTCATCCAGGACAAGGAGTTCGAGCGCATTGGTGACCCCACGACGCGTCGTGCCGACGTGCGCTTGATTTCGGCAACCAATCGCGACCTGCCGGGCATGGTGTCGGAGGGTGGCTTCCGGCTCGACCTTTTGTACCGCCTGAATGTGATCAGCCTGACGCTGCCGACGCTGCGCGAGCGTTTGGAAGACCTGGAGGAGCTGGCCCTGGGCTTCGTGCGCCGCTACGCCAGCAGCTACAGCCTTCCCGCTGCCCGGCTTTCGGGCCCGGCCTTGGCGCAGCTGCGCGCCTACGGCTGGCCCGGCAACGTACGCGAGCTGCAAAACGTGATCGAACGCGCCGTGATCCTGTGCCCGGACGAGGTGATCGGACCCAACCAGTTGGCGCTGGGCGCGGTGGCCCAAAGCAACAGCGGTGCCAACCCAGCCGCCATTGCCGGGGCCCCCATTAGCCTGGAGCTGCTGGAGCGACGGCATATCGAAGCCATCGTGGCGAGCAGCGAAACCCTGGATGCCGCGGCGCGAACGCTGGGCATCGACGGATCAACCCTTTACCGCAAGCGTAAATCGTACGGAATGTAGCCGCGCTTTCGCCGGCGGCCATCGCTCAAGGATTGAGAGGAGTAAGACTCGTGTCCGGTGATCATCAAGCTTCGGTACGCCCCAGCGACCCAACAGGCCGCGCGTCCCTGTCGGCGCCCAAGCCGCGCCTGCTTTCAGGCCTAGCGCTTGTGGTTTGGATAGCGGCCATCTGCGCCGCGGGCGCCGGTGCCGGCCTGCTGTTTCCGCCCGGCGACTGGTACCAGTCGCTGGCCAAACCAACGTGGAATCCACCGTCCTGGCTGTTTGGACCGGCGTGGACAACGCTCTACGTCCTGTTGGGCATCGGCGCCTGGTTGGTGTGGCGCGAGCCAGGAGTTGAGCCACACGAGCGCCGGAATGCGTGGCTGGCGTTCACCGTGCATGCGGTCCTGAACTTGGCGTGGACGCCTATTTTTTTCGGGCTCAGGCAGCCTGGGCTCGCATTTGCCAGCATCAGCCTGCTGTGGCTTGCCGCGCTGTGGCTGACGCTGCAGTTTGGACGCGTGCGGCCGCTGGCGGGCTACCTGCAGATTCCGCTGGTGCTCTGGGTCAGTTTCGCCTGGACCCTCAACGGCACGCTCTGGCTGATGAACACCTGAGCCCGTGATCACCAGCGCCTCCACCTTCCGCCACCGCGTCTACACCGGCCTGATGGTGTTCGCTGTGCTGGTGATCCTGGGCACCTCCGCGCTGGCGTTGCGCTCCACGGCACAGCTGCAGAAGTCGGTAACGCTGGTGAGCCACACCCTGCACGTGATGGAACAGGTGAACAATTTCTGGGGTGTCCTGGGCGACAGCGACTCCAATGGCTTGCGCTATATCGTTACCGGCAGGGAATATTTCCGGGCCCAGTACCGGATCAACGTCGGGGAAATGGACCGGGCGCTCAATTCACTTGAAGTACTGGTGGCGGACAATCCCGCCCAGGCGGCCAACGTGCGCACTCTGCGTGGCCTGCACAAGCAGCGCGCCGAGCTGGGTGTCACCACCCTGCAGCTCAAGGCGGATGCCCTGGCCGGCGATCGCGGCGCCGCCCGGGCCGTCACCGACCGCGTGCTGGGCGGCAAGGGCCACGACCTGCTGGAGAAGATGCGTGGCGCCATCAAGGAGATGATTCGCGAGGAAGGCAGCCTGCTGGCCGTGCGCACCCAGCGGCAAAGCCAGATGATCCGGCAAACCTGGGCCACCCTGCTGATGGCCAACAGCTTGGCCCTGGTGGCGGGGATGGTGGGTTTCTGGGCCACGCGCAGCATGCAAAGCCAGGCCCAGGACTCGTTCCGCGCCGACATCCAGGCCGACCAGGCACGCCTGGCCAGCCGCGACAAATCCGTGTTTCTCGCCAGCATGAGCCATGAGATCCGCACGCCGATGAATGCCATCTTCGGATTCACCAGCCTGCTGTCCGAGGTTGTGAAGGACCCGGTGCAGGCCGACTACGTGGCCTCCATCAAGAAGAGCAGCCAGGCCCTGCTCTCGTTGATCAACGATGTCCTGGACCTATCCAAGATGGAGGCCGGCAAGCTTGAGCTGCGCCAGGAGCCGACCGACCTGCATGAGATCGTGGACCAGGCGCTCACCACGTTCCAGCAGAGCGCCCAGGCCAAGGGAATCTTTCTGCGGGCCGAGTACGAGGGCCGCGCCGAGCAGGCATTGATGGTGGATCCTGCGCGGCTTCGCCAAGTGTTGATCAACCTGATCAGCAATGCCGTCAAGTACACCGAGCAAGGCGGCGTGATCGTCCGTATCTGCTGCGTCCCTAGTGAGGTCGACGGTCACTGCGACTTAAAAATGGAAGTGCTTGATAGCGGCACCGGCATTTCGCACCACCAGATGGCGATCATCTTCGACCCGTTCGAGCAGGGTGACAGCCCCGACGGCAAAAGCCGCGAGGGCACTGGCTTGGGCCTGAGCATCTCGCGCCGGTTGGCTACGTTGATGGGGGGCAGCCTGAACGCGGAAAGCACGGTGGGCGAGGGCTCGCGTTTCATCGTGGAGCTGCCGCGTCGCGCCATCCATGCCACCGCAGTCAGCCAGCAGCCGCTGCGTTTAGTGGCGGTGGATTTCAACCGGATGGCGCCGCTGGATATCCTGGTGGTGGATGACGTGGCCTGGAATCGCGAATTGGCTCGGGCTTACCTTGGCGCAAGCCACCACGCCGTGCGTGAAGCGACCGACGGCGTGGAGGCGGTGGAGCAGGTGCGCCGTAAGCGCCCGGATGTAGTGCTGATGGACCTGCGCATGCCGCGCATGAGCGGGGACCAGGCCCTGCACGTCATCCGCGGCCACACCCAAGGCGCCAGGCTGCCGGTGATTGCCGTCACCGCCTCGAGCATGGCCCACGATGACGTGGTGGTGCACAGCCGCTTCGACGGTTACTTGCGCAAGCCGTACACCAAAGCCGAGCTGTTCGAGGCCTTGGCGGCGCATTTCCCGACTGCGCCGGCTGCCGAGGTGGCTGGCGCCGCGCCGGCGGGCCCTGCGCCAGCTTTGCCTTCAGGGCCCGGCAATCCGGACCCCGAGGCGGTTGGCCAACTGCACGCAATCCAAACCGAGCGCATCCCTCTTCTGCTCGCTAATCTGCGCATGCTCGAGGCCGACGCTTTGGCCATTGATCTGGCCGCCTTGGCCGTGCTGTTGGACTGGCCGGCGCTGGCCGCACATGCCGCAGCTCTGGCGCAGGCGGTGCGGGCGTTCGAAGTGGCCAGTGTGAAGCGGCTGCTCGAAACCTGTCCGCGCGTGGAGCCCGCCCCATGAACCTGGCGCCGGTGGCGGCCGCGGTGGTGATGGTGGTGGATGACCAAGAGGCCAACGTGCGCGCGGTGGGGGCCCTGCTGGTGCGCGAGGGTTTCGACGTGGTGCCGTGCTTCAGTGGGCTTGAGGCCATCGACAGCATGGCCGTGAGCCTGCCTGACCTGGTGCTGCTGGACATGCGCATGCCCGGCATGGATGGGTTTGACGTGCTGGCGAAGCTGCGCACCGAACCCAGGACGTGCGACGTGCCGGTGATTTTCCTCACCGCCGACCAGGAGCGCGATTCGCTGGTGCGTGCTTTTTCGAGCGGCGCAGTGGACTACGTCACCAAACCCTTCGTGGCCGCCGAGCTGCTGGCCCGGGTGCGGACGCACGTTGCGCTCAAGCGCGCGCGCGACCAGCTGCAGCAGTTGGCGCAGGAGCGGCAGTCCAGCCTGGAGCTGATCGCCCACGACCTGCGCAACCACTTCACCAACGTGCTTTTTGCCAGCGACCTGATCGAGACCGGCGGGCTGCCGGACGAAAAGCGAACCCAGCTGGGCGCGTCGATCCGTAGCTCCGCCAATGCCGGCCTGCTGTTCCTGCAAGCGGTGCTGGACCAGGCAGCGGGGGAAGTCCAGGGCGAGAAAATGGAGCCGCTGCCTGCCGCCCAGGTGGTGCAGGACGCCCTGGACGGCTTCATGGACCAGGCCAAAAGCAAGGACATTCGCTTCGATTTGCGCTTGGATAGGCAGCTATTGCTGCGAGGCCAGCGGCTGGCGGTGGGCCATGTGCTGCAGAACCTGCTTTCCAATGCCGTCAAGTACGGCCCGCGGGGCAGCATCGTCACGGTCACTGCTGTTCGACACGACCACAGCGGCTGGCTGCAGGTGATGGACCAGGGTCCCGGTGTTTCCGAACGGGAGCAGCCGCTGCTGTTCCAGCGGTTCGTCACCCTGTCCAGTCAGCCTACCGGCGGCGAAACGGCGACCGGGCTGGGCCTTGCGCTGGCAAAGCAGCAGGCGCGGGCCTTGGGCGGCGACCTTTGGTACGAACGCTCTGCTGCCGGTGGTGCCTGCTTCACCTTGGAGTTGCCGCGCGTGGAGTGATCGTTGGCCGCCGATCGTCGACGCAAAAGAGCAGGGCGCACCATGCCGGTGCACCCTGCTCCCACGTCTCGACGGGGGGAGTCGTCGATCAGTTCTTGGCGTCTTCCGCCGTTTCTTCGATGACTTCACCGGCTTTCTTTACGTCCTTGCCGGCGCCTTCAACGGTGTTGCAGCCGGTGAGTGACCCGACGCTGAAGCCGATGAGGACGATGGCGATCAGTGCACGCTTGTAGCTGTTCATGGCGAATCCTTGGATTGTGCTGCGGGGAGTGGAGCGGCCGTTGCGCTGGGCTCAGGCGGTTCGGCGGCCGGTGAAAAGCGAGATCACGAAGAGCACGAGGAAGACGAAGAACAGCACCTTGGCGATGCCCGCAGCGGCGCCGGCGATGCCGGTGAAGCCAAGCACGGCGGCGATCAAGGCCACCACCAGGAATACGATCGTGTAATGCAGCATGTTCAGCCTCCTAGACAGGTTGGTTGGAAGACGGCAGCGCCGCTCCTGCCATGGACACCATCAAGAAGCGTGCCAAACCGGGCGCTGCTGTTTTTCCAGCGCCGCTGAGCCGGCTGCCTCGACATGGCCTGCGAATTGCCCATCGGATCGCCCGTTGCCGTGCAGCCTGCACGGCGAATGCCCGCGCGCTGCGGCGCACAGCCCGCGCGAACGCGGCGCCATGGACTGGCACGTAAATTGCGTCAGGTTCCACCGAGGCCGCCCTGCGACTCCTTGGCGCCCGCACCTTGCGGCGCCTCGCAC
>JANNQY010000005.1:0-13221 GCA_031400995.1 Lysobacteraceae bacterium | reverse complement strand
GTTCTACGCCCGCGCGGTGGCCAACGCCATCCTGGACCAGGGCGTGCACGTGGACGGCTGGAGCAAGGAGCAGGCGATGGACCTGATGGTGCGCCAGACTTTCCTGCAGCAGAGCGAGGCCGAGGGAAAGTGGGTGCGGGCGCAGCTCTCGTCCACACAGCTGGCGACGTATTTTGTTGGTGCGCAGGAGCACTTCGATGCCCGCGACGCGGCGAAGGCCAAGTGGGGCGAGCAGTTCCAGCTCAAGGACTACAACGACCGCATGCTGGCCCAGGGCGCGCCGCCGGTGCGCTTCGCGCGCCAGCTGCTGCTGGATGAACCGATCGAGTGACCAGGCAGCCGCCTCTGCCAAGCGAACCTGCCGCGTTGCATGCAACCACCGGTGCGATGCGGATCGCTGTGTTGGAGGACGACCAAGTCCTGCGCGAGGCGATCCTGCTGCCAACCTTGCGCGATCATGGGTACGAAGCGGTAGGAGCGGGAACGGCGGCCGAGTTGTATCGGCTAATGATCGGGCAGGCGTTCGACATCGTATTGCTCGACATCGGCCTGCCGGATGAATCTGGCCTGGACGTCGTCAGGCACCTGCGCGGCCTGTTCCCCAGTCTGGGAATCGTCATGCTGACCGGTAGCCGTGCGCGCGACAAACGCGTGCGCGCGCTGGTGGAGGGCGCGGACGCCTATCTCGCAAAGCCGGTGGACGGCGACGTGCTTGCTGCCACCTTGCGCAGCGTCTCGCGGCGCATCCTTCCACGGACCCAGCCCGCCACGGCGCTGTCACCTGCTGCCCGCTGGCACCTGGAGGCGGACGGTTGGTGCCTTGTTTCGCCCAACGATGGGAAGCTGGCGCTGGCCCGCTCCGAGCGATGCCTGCTGCAATCGCTGTTGTCCGCCGCCGGCCAGCCGGTGGCCAGACAGGCGCTGATTGACGCACTGGGCGAAGAATCCGGTGAATTCGACGCGCATCGGCTGGATATGCTGGTGCATCGGCTGCGCGGCAAAGCGGCGAGGATGGCGGGCGACGAGGGCCTGCCGCTGCTGGCCACGCGCGGCATCGGCTACTTGTTCGCGGTCTAGGTCACTGGCCGATCCGTCCGAGTCGTCCGACGCGACGGTCCCGGCCTACTCGGTATTGGCCAAGGGTAGCCGGATGACGAAGCACGTGCCCTGTCCGGGCGTGCTCGCCGCTTCGATCGAACCATCGGCGGCCTGAACCACATCGCGTACGACAGCGAGACCCAGGCCGGTACCCTGGCCTGCCGGCTTGGTGGTGTAGAACGGTTCGAATACCTGCGCACGCACGTCCTCGGGCATGCCACAGCCAGTGTCGAGGAAGGACAGCTCCACCGTCGCGGCGTCGCTGGAACGGCGCGCGCCCACGGTGAAGGTACCGCCATCGGGCATCACGTCGCGCCCGTTGGCGGCGATGTTCAGGGCCATCAACTCGAACTGGCCGCGATCCATCCGCACCAATAGTGACTCGTCGGAGACGTCGTATTCAACCCGGACCTCGCCGTCGAACAACTGGCGCAGCATCGGGCGGACCTGATGCAAGGCCGCAACCGCATCGAAAACCTCCGGCCGGCTGACTTCCTGACGGCTGAAATTGAGCAACTGCCGGCTGATCGATAGTGCCCGCCGGGAAGCCGTCTCGATGCCGGCGAGGGCATCAACCAGAGCGGCCTTGCCTTGCACGGCGATGCGCTCGCGACGAGTGGCATAACCAAGCACCACGCTGAGCACGTTGTCGAAGTCGTGGGTCAGGCCGCTGGCGATGCGACCAACGGCATCCATCTTCTGGGCATGGATAAGCTGCTCCCGCGCGCGCTCGCGCGCTGCCATCTCGCGCTCAAGCTCCCGGTTCGCCAACGCCAGGTCCCGGCTCCGTTGGGTGGCTTCATCGAGGCTGTTGCGCAGGGCCAGGATGGTGCGGTCCAGCACCACCGTGATGATCAGGTAGAGCATCACGGTGGATGGCATCCAGTTGGGTTCATAGACAACCGGCTCGGTTGCCCAGAATGCCTTGGCCACGTCCGACAACACGCCCAGCGCGAGCGACAGCACCAGGCAGCCGAATACTATCCACAGTTCGCGCCGCCCCAGCACCAGTCCGCCCAGCGCCAATGACAGCACCGGAAAGGTCGGATCTATCACCAGGCCGCGAATGCCGGTGTACATGTAAACGAGCGCGAGTGACGCGATCAGCGTGCTCAGGAAAAGGATAAGCGCCTGGCGAAGTCGCCCTTTGCGGATCAACCAGACGCCGGTCCACGCTGAAAAAATCACCGCGATGTCGGTGCCCACGTTCAATACGACGCCCGGGTCGACGGTGGAGACCCAGCCGACGACGAACATGTAGTAGTACAGGCTGATCGGCATCATCGTGCCGAAATACATCAGCACGAGCTGCAGGAACGGCGCATTGCGTCTTTCTATTTCGTCAGTGATGGGCGCCCGCTGGAGCCAGCGGCGGACGGCATTCCAGCTACCGCGGATCACGTCCACTACCCTCGCTCCCCGGGCCGGCACGTCGCGGGAGGGGCGGCCTGGCCCTGGCCGGCGTTGCCGGCGCCCGTTGAGTTTCGCCAGTCCCGCGAGGAAACGCAAGAAACGGTGGTTTTTCGCAGGAATCGGTGGATGACATCGCGCTTGGCGGTAGGTCAGTGTCGGGACACACGCGGACGGGGCCGACGCGGCGCCGTGCGTTCCACAACATTCAGGGGAGTTCGACAATGACCGGGAACCATTGCCATGGTGGAAGCACTGCTGCGCTTGACGGGAACCTCGCCGGTACGCCGGCAGGCCTTGTAAGGCCGTTTCTTACGCGACGACGCGGCCTGCCGGCGACGTCCATCGCCATCGGCCTATTCGGCGCGCTGGCGATCGCCCCCGCGGCCTACGCACAGTCCGCCTTCGTCTCGACCGGTCGCGCGGATCCCGCCGAAGACGCCGGCGCCTATGCCGAAGGCGAAGAGGCTACCGCCGCCGGTGAGTCGTCGAACGCGATCGGCAACGGCGCCTCGGCCTTTGGTGCCGGCTCGCTGGCCTTCGCCAACGGCGCCAGTGCCTTTGGCCTGAACGCCCAGGCGCTCGGCGTCAATTCGGTCGCCGTAGGCGCCGACAGCGTCGCGGCTTATGACAGCGCCACCGCCGTTGGCGGAACCTATATCGCCTACGACGGCACCGCCTATGCGACCCAGGCCAACGACGTCGGCACCAGCGCCTTTGGCGCCGGCGCCCGCGCCGACTACTTCGGCGGCGTGGCGGTCGGCGTGATGAGCTGGTCCGAAGGCAGCTTTGCCACTGCAATTGGCACCAATTCCCATGCCAGCGGCTTCATGAGCATGGCGGTTGGCACGAGCGCGCAGACCACATCGCCGTTCGCGACCGCGATTGGCGCGTACTCGCTGGCGGAGGGTTGGGAAAGCATGGCCGTGGGCTTCGGCGCCTGGGCCAGGGGCTGGTACGCCAACGCCATCGGCAGCAATGCGGTGGCCGGCTTCAACAGCACGGCCGTGGGCACCTATTCAGCCGCCAGCGGCGAAGGCGGCGTGGCGGTGGGCTACAACTCAAAGGTCCTCGACTGGACCGGTGAGTACGGCGGTGACGATTACGTCTATCGCGGCACCGCGGTTGGCACCGAAAGCGGCGCCGGCTTCGAAGGCGCGGCGCTCGGATACAACGCCTGGGCACGCAACACCGGCAGCTCCGCGTTCGGCGCCAATGCATGGACCCAAGCCAACTATGGCGTGGCCATCGGCTACTTTGCACAGGTAACCAGCGCGGGCGTCAACAGCGTGGCGCTGGGGGCGGGATCGGTGGCGGACCGTGCGAACACCATCTCGGTGGGCGCCGCTGCGGCCTGGACGGACTACCTGGGTGTCACCCACGATGCCATCAACCGTCAAGTGACCAACGTTGCCGCCGGCACCGTGGGTACCGATGCGGTCAACCTCAACCAGCTCAACACCGTGGCTGCAACGGCGGACACCGCGCTCGCCACCGCCGTCACCGCCCAAACCACCGCCGGCAACGCGATGACAGCCGCCACGGGTGCGCAGACCACGGCGAATGCCGCCCTGGCCGCAGCCGGCACGGCGCAAGCCACCGCCGCCACGGCCCAGTCGACCGCCGACAATGCGATGAGCACCGCCACGGGTGCGCAGACCGCGGCGAACACCGCTCTGGCCGCGGCCGGCACGGCGCAAACGACCGCCAACACTGCGTTGACCGCCGCCAACACCGCCCAAACCACTGCAGATACTGCCCTCGCCGCCGCTGGCGCGGCGGTCGTCGAAGCAGTGGACCAGGCCAACACCTACACCGACCAGCAGGTCGCGGGCGTGGTGGACACCGCGGTAACGCAGGCCACGGCAGTCGCCACTGCCGGTGACGCGGCTACGTTGGCTTCGGCCAATTCCTACACCGAGACGACCTCCGTGCGGACCCTGTCCTCGGCGAATGCCTACACCGACAGCCGCTTCACCGCCCTGAGCGATCAGTTCACGACGCTCAGCAACGACGTCAACCACCGGCTTTGGCAGCAGGACCAGCGCATCGACCAGATGGGCGCGATGAGTTCGGCGATGCTCAACATGGCGATGAACGCGGCCGGCAGTCGCAGCCCGCGCGGCCGCGTCGCCGTGGGTGCTGGCTGGCAGAACGGCGAGAGTGCGCTGTCGGTTGGCTACGCCAAGGCCATCAATGCTCGTTCGTCGTTCAGCCTCGGCGGCGCCTTCAGCAAGGACGACCGTTCGATCGGTGCCGGTTTCGGCGTCGACCTGTAATTCCATCTACTAGGAATCCCAGACGTGACCAACAACTCCAAGTTCATGAGTGCCTCGCTGGCCGGCCTGTTGGCTATCGCCACCGCAATGGCGCCGGTCGTGCTTGCCGCCGGTCCGGTCGTTCCGACGCTTGCGCCGAGGATCGCCATGCAAACAAAGACCACGCCCGACTCCTTCGGCTCTGCGCGCCTGATCGTGCAGTACCAAAAGGGCACGTCGGCCTCCACCAGCGGTTCCAGGAAGGCGGCTACCGTTCAGGCGGCCGCGGCCCGCGCAACCCTTCGCATGCCGGTGGGCACCGGCATGTACACCACGGCCCTCACCGCCAGCCACGTGCGCGGTTTGGGCGATGGGCGCAGCGTTATCAGGCTGGGTCGCCGTCTCAACGAGACCGAGATGTCGAACCTCCTGCTGCAGCTCCGGGCCGATCCCTCGGTGCGAAGCGTCCAGGTGGATCGCCTGCTCAAGCCGGCCGCGTGGGTCGATGACGAGTACTTCTACCAGCAGTGGAATTTCTCCGGCAGCACGCCGGGCGGCATCAATGCCGAGACGGCCTGGGACACCTCCACCGGCGTGGGCGTGGTGGTGGCGGTGCTCGATACCGGCGTCGTGCCACACCCCGATCTCGATGCAAACATGTTGCCTGGCTACGACTTCATCACCGATGCTTTCGTTTCCCGTCGGCCGACCGACGAACGCGTCCCGGGCGCGTTTGACTATGGCGACTACGCCGAGGGCAACTACACGGAGACGGACGATTGCGGGCCGTACTACGGTCCGTCCAACAGTTCGTGGCACGGCATGCACGTGGGTGGCACCGTGGCCGAGGTGACCAACAACGCCATTGGCGTGGCTGGCGTGGCACACAATGCGAAGGTCTTGCCCGTGCGGGTCCTGGGCCGCTGCGGCGGCTACACCTCGGACATCGCCGATGCCGTCACCTGGGCGTCCGGCGGCGCGGTTGCCGGCGTGCCCATCAACGACAATCCCGCCGAAGTCATCAACATGAGCCTGGGCGGGTCCGGCACTTGCGATCCCGTGATGCAGAGCGCAATCGACGGCGCGGTGGCGCGCGGAACCATCGTGGTGGTGGCGGCGGGCAACAGTGGCGAGGAGACCGCCTACTTCAGCCCGGCGAGTTGTGCCAACGTCATCAACGTCGGTGCCAGCACCTACCAGGGCGGCAAGGCCTACTACTCGAACCATGGCCCGCTGGTTGACATCGCCGCACCGGGCGGCAGCGGCAGCCAGACTGAGATCCCGAACGGATTCGTGCTGCAGGCCGGCAACAGCAGCGCCACGGCCCCCGACCTGGATCCGGTGACTGGCCCGGCCTACTACTACAACGCCGGCACGTCCATGTCTGCACCGCACGTGGCCGCCACGGCCGCGCTGATCCAGAGCGTGGTGGCTACGCCGCTGACGCCAGCCGAGATGGAGGCCCTGCTGAAGAAGACGGCGCGTCCGTTCCCGGTGGCGATGTCCCCGACCACCCCGATCGGCGTCGGCATCCTCAACGCCGCCAAGGCCGTGGCCAAGGCGCTGGAGCCGCCCTGTGATCCGCTGGTGCAGCAGTGCGTGGATGCGATCCAGCTGTTCAACCGGGTCAATGCAGCCGGTCTTTCCGGCGTTACTGGCAGCGAGACGATCTACAGTTTTGATGCTGCTGCCGGCAGCACGCTCACCTTCCTGACCTTTGGTGGGCTGGGCGACCTTTCGATGTACGTCAGCTTCGATGTGATCCCGAATGCCACGACCTTCCAGCACCGCTCGGCGCGGTCCGGCAATTCCGAGACCATCCGGCTGACGTTGCCGCAGACCGGCACGTACTACATCAACATCGTTGGCGTGCGTTCGTACTCGGGCGTCACCATCTCCGCTCGCCAATAAGCAGGGTGAGAGGCGGCCAGGCCCCGGCCTGGCCGCCGCCCGGGGCTCCTGCGACTGATCAGTGGCGCCTGCCAAGCCATGCCGGCAGGCGACAGGCGGCTTGCCGGTCTCAGGGAGCGGGCGGAAAGTCCCAACCTTTCACGCGCAGCTGCCGGCAGCGTGGCCCGAAGCCCATGCCCACTGGAAGTTGTAGCCTCCCAGCCAGCCGGTCACGTCCACGACTTCGCCGATGAAGTACAGGCCGGGCTGGTGTTTCGAGGCCATAGTGGCCGACGAGACGCTATCGGTGTCCACGCCGCCCAGGGTGACTTCGGCGGTACGGTAGCCCTCGGTGCCGCTGGCCACGATGGGCCAGTGCGCCAGCTGGCGGGCAATCTCGGGCAGCTGCTGGTGCGTGTATTGCCGCATCGGCTTGCTGGTGAACCAGACTTCGCAAAGCCGCTGGGCGAAGCGCTTGGGCAGCACGTCGGCCAACACCGTGCGCAGTTCGGCGCCCGGCTGCGCCTGCTGTCGCTCCAGCAGGAAGGCGGCGATATCGAGTTCGGGCAGCAGATCGAGCAGCAGTTCTTTTCCCGGCTCCCAGTAGGACGACACCTGCAGGATGCTGGGCCCGCTCAGGCCTCTGTGGGTGATGAGCAGGGCGTTGCGAAACCGCGCCTCGCCGCAGCGCGCTTCCACCGGCAGCGCCACGCCCGCCAGCTCGGCGTAGTGGTCCTGGTGCTTGCCGCTGAGGGTCAGCGGCACCAGCCCGGCGCGCGTGGGCAGCACGGCGTGGCCGAACTGCCGCGCCAAATCGTAGCCAAAGCCGGTGGCGCCCATGCTGGGGATGGAAAGTCCGCCGGTGGCGACCACCAGCGATCCACAGGCGATCGGACCCTGCGCGGTTTCCACGAGAAAGCCGCCGCCGGGCCGGGCGTGCACGGACGCCACGGACAGCGAGGTGCTGACCTCCACGCCCGCCTGCGAACACTCGGCCAGCAGCATCGCCACGATCTGTTTGGAAGATTCGTCGCAGAACAACTGGCCCAGCTCCTTCTCATGCCAGGCGATGCCGTGGGCATCCACCATCGCGATGAACTGGTCCGGGCGGTAGCGCGCCAGCGCCGACTTGCAGAAGTGCGGATTGGCCGATAGGAAGTTGGCCGGAGTAGTGCCGGTATTGGTGAAATTGCAGCGGCCGCCGCCGGACATCAGGATCTTCTTGCCGCAGCGGTTGGCGTGCTCGATCACCCGCACCCGCCGGCCGCGCCGGCCGGCCGTGAGCGCGCACATCAGGCCCGCGGCGCCGCCGCCGATCACCACCACGTCAATTTCATGCGGCGCGGTATTCACTTAGCGAGGAGTTCTGGAGTCATTGGTGGGCGCGATGCCGTTAACGCCGATGATACCGGCGCCGCGCCCGGCGCGGCTGGAAATTGCATTGCCAAATCGATACTGATATACCGCGCAGGCCTCCCCCCAACGCCACGGAGTATTTATGCAGCACGCCAAGTTCATCCTCGCCATTGCAATCACCGCCGCCTGTGCCTTCACCCTGCCCGCAAGCGCCCAGTCGCTGAGCGTGGAGTACGGCACCGTCACCAGCGTGCGCGCCGCCTCTGCGCCCAGCAATACCGCGCGTAACACCGGCGCGGTGGTGGGTGGCTTGATCGGCTATCGCACGGGCCGCAACCAGTCGGGCAGCAACCGCGCGCTGCGTACGGTGGGTGGCGCCGCCGCGGGCGGCGCCATCGGCAACAACGCGGGCAACAACAGCGCCAACCGCCAGACCAACGAGTTTTCGATCCAACTGGTAGGTGGCGGCACGGCTAACGTCTTCTCCGACCAGAGCGGCGTGCGCGTGGGTGACTGCGTGTCGGTGGAACGCGGCAGCAGCGGCAACATGCGGCGCGTGGGCAGCGTGTTCTGCGAGCAGGGCAGCAATGCCACCCAGTTCGCACCCACGCATCGCGCCGAGGCGCAGGCCTGCCAGGATGCCAGGGAGGCACTGCGCACGGCGCCGGACGCCCAGATCGATCGCGCCATCACCCGCGTGCGTGCAGCCTGCGACGATTGATCGCGACGCGAAGCGTCTAGCAGCCACCACTCATTCGGAGACCGTCAATGGCAGCTAAGGGCAAACTGATTGGCTGCCTCGTGGTGGTTGTGCTGCTGGGCGTGCTGGCTATGGGCGCGGCCTACTGGTTCGTGCTCAGGCCGATGTGGAGCGCCGGGGCCGGCTTCGTAGACGGGGCCCGGGATTGGGCATCGGCTATGGACTTGGGCGAGGGCATCAGCAACGAGGCACCCTTCGCCGCACCGGACGACGGCCGGCTCACGCCGGCGCAGGTGGACGCTTTCGTGCGGGTCCAGTCGAGCGTGGCGGCGGCCATGGGTGATGACCTTGCCGGACTGGCCGAGCGCGCACGTGCCGTCCAAGGGGCGCCCACCGACCTGGGCTCGCTGCAGGACATCGCCACCACCTACGCTGAGGCGAGTGCGCTGTTTTCGCGGTTCAAGCTGGCCCAAGCCACGGCCGTGAACGCCGAGGGCCTGTCGCGGCAGGAGTACAGCTGGGTGCGTCGCCAGGCGCTGGCGGCGCTGCCGCTGCTGGTGGACGTGGGTTCGCTGCCTCAGCTTCCGGCGCTGCCCAAGATTCCCGGCTTGCCCGATCCGCCGCAATTGCCGGCCTTGCCCGCCGCAGTTTCCGAGCCCGAGGCGCTGGCGGCGGCCCGCTACAACGCCGATTTGCTGAAGCCCCATTTGCCGCTGCTGGAAAAAACACTGGGTGTCGCTCTGGCTTTGCCCTGAGCCACCGCCCGCGGCTTCACTCCGTGGGCGGACCCTTGCGGTGCGGCTTCTTGAACGGGGGCTTGTCCCCGAACTTGCGCGGCCCGAACTCTTTTTTGGCTCCGGCGAAGGGCTTGCCGAACGGCTTCTTGCCCGCGGCCTTGCCCGCGTTGTCCGGGGTTTCGCCGTCGCGGGTAATGCGCAACTGCTGGCCGGCGCACCACACGGTCTTGAGGTGGCCCATGATTTCCGGCGGCATGCCGTCGGGCAGGTCGAGCAGGGTGTGGTCCTCGAAGATCTCGATACGGCCGATGTGCTTGGCGTCCAGGCCGGCTTCGTTGGCGATGGCGCCAACGATGTTGCCCGGCTTCACGCCGTGGTCGTAGCCCACTTCGATGCGGAAGGTGGACTTGCCTTCATCGGGCGTGCGCGGCTCGCGGTTCTTCTTTGGGAACGCCGGGCGCTCGGGCCGCTCAGCGCGGGCCGGGCGTTCGCCGCGCTCGGGCTTGTCGAAGCGCGAGGGCCGGGCAAACTTGTCGGTGGCGGCCGCCACGTCGCGGTCAAAGGCGCGCTTTTTCGCTTCGAACTTGGGCGGCTCCATCAGCAGCGGCACGTCGCCGCGGGCCAGCTTGGCCAAGGCGGTAGCGATTTCGATCGCGGGCACGTTGTGCTCGCGCTCGTAGTCCTCGATCAGCTTGCGGAACTCGCTGAGCTCGCCGCTGGCCAAGGTGTCGGTGATCTGCTGCTTGAACTTGGCCTTGCGCACGTCGTTGACGTCGGCCACCGTCGGCAGGTCCATCGGCGTGATGGGCTGGCGGGTGGCGCGTTCGATCGCACGCAGCAGGTTTCTTTCGCGCGGGGCGATGAACAGGATCGCTTCACCGCTGCGGCCAGCGCGGCCGGTGCGGCCGATCCGGTGCACGTAGCTTTCGGTGTCGTGCGGCACGTCATAGTTGATCACGTGGCTGATGCGCTCCACGTCCAGGCCGCGGGCCGCCACGTCGGTGGCCACCAGGATGTCGATCTTGCCGTCCTTGAGCTGCTGGATGGTGCGCTCGCGCTGCGCCTGAACCACGTCGCCGTTGATGGCTGCGGCGGCAAAGCCCCTTGCCTGCAGTTTCTCGGCCAGCTCGTCGGTGGCCAGCTTGGTGCGCGCGAACACGATCATCGCGTCGAACGGTTCGGCTTCCAGTATCCGGGTGAGCGCATCGAGCTTGTGCATGCCGCTGACTTCCCAGCTGCGCTGGCGGATGTTGTCGGCGGTGCGCGTCTTGGCCTCGATGGTGACTTCCACCGGGTTCTTCAGATAGGTCTGGGCGATGCGGCGGATGGCGTGCGGCATGGTGGCCGAGAACAGCGCGGTCTGGCGCACGGCCGGCATCTTCTTGAGGATGGCCTCGACGTCGTCGATGAAGCCCATGCGCAGCATTTCGTCGGCTTCGTCCAGCACCAGGTTCCTGAGCAGCGACAGGTCGAGCGAGCCCTTGTCGAGGTGATCAATGATGCGGCCGGGGGTGCCCACCACCACGTGCACGCCGCGGCGCAGGGCCGACAGCTGCGGGCCGTAGCTCTGGCCGCCATAGATCGGCAGCACGTGGAAGCCCGGCATGTGGGTGGCATAGCGCTGGAACGCTTCGGCGACCTGGATGCCCAGTTCGCGCGTGGGCGCCAGCACCAGGGCCTGCGGCTTGGTCTGCGACAGGTCTATCTGCGAAAGGATGGGCAGCGCGAACGCAGCGGTCTTGCCGGTGCCGGTCTGGGCCTGGCCCAAGACGTCGCGGCCGCCCAGCAGGTGCGGGATGGTGGCGGCCTGGATGGGCGTGGGCGATTCATAGCCCAGCTCCGCCAGCAGCTTGATCAGGGGCTCGCTGAGGGCGAGGTCGCGGAAATGCAGCTGCGCACTGGGCGCCTCGGGCGTCTGGTCGGTCATGGAAGGTCCGTAGGTATCTGGGTGCTTCGCATACCGGCACACCACGGCCACGAAGAAGGCAGCGGACTATACCCTATTTGCGACGCAAGCGCTTGAGCAAGCAGACTTTTCGCCTCCGGCGCAGGGTTACTGTTGGCCCCGCTGCGGGCATGGCATCCTGACCGTCTTCGCAGCGGAGCATTGCCCATGGCTTACATCTGGACCAAGACCTTCCACCTGGTGTTCGTGATCGCCTGGATGGCCACCGTGTTCTACCTTCCGCGCATCTTGGTGAACCTGGCCGAGACCCGCGGCCAGATCCAGGTGCAGGAGCGCCTGGCGCTGATGGGGCGCCGGCTCTACGGTTTCGGCCACAGCATGTTTGGCATCGCGGTGCTGCTGGGGCTGGTGCTGTGGTTGGGGCACAAATTTGCGCCCTCCAGCTTTCCTGACGTGGTGGCGGGCATGAAATGGATGCACGCCAAGTTAGGGTTGGTGGCGCTGATGTTCGCCTACTTTATTTTTTGCGGGCGCTGGCTCAAGCGCGCGGCGGCCGGCGGCGCGCTGCCTTCGGCCACGGTGCTGCGCTGGTTCAACGAATTGCCGCTGCTGGGTTTGGTGCCGGTGGTGTGGCTGGTGTTGGCGAAGCCGTTCTAATCGGTATTGCGCGAAACGTGATTGCCCGGTTTCCCGGCACGTGGTGACGGCTCGCCAACGCGCCACGCTGGCGGGCTTTGCGGTCGTCCTGCTGTGGTCTTCGCTGGCAGTGCTCACCACCGCTACCGAAAACATCCCGCCCTTCCAACTGTTGGCCATGGCCTTTGGCATCGCCGGCTTGGCGGGCTGCGCGCTGCTGCTGCGCCCCGGTGGTCCGGGGCTGGTGGCATTGCGCCAGCCCTGCGCGGCCGGCGCCCTGGGTATCGGCGCGCTGTTTGCCTACCACGCGCTGTATTTTTTTGCGCTCAAGCGCGCGCCGGCGCTGGAGGCCAGCCTGCTCAACTACCTCTGGCCGCTGCTGATCGTGGTGTTTGCTTCCGTCCTCGGAAGCGCGCCGGTGCGCGCCGGCCAGTGGGTGGGAAGCGCCATGGGCCTGGCGGCGGCCGTACTGGTGGTTACCCGCGGCGGCGCCCTGCAGATTTCGGCCGAACACCTGCCGGGCTATTGGGCGGCGCTGTCCGCTGCGGTTATCTGGGCCCTCTATTCATCGCTCAACAGTCGCTTTGAAGCAGTGCCCAGCGCCGCCATGGCGGGCTCATGCCTCGCGGTGTCGCTGATGGGCGCAGGCGTGCACTTTGCGTTCGAAACCACTGCAGTGCCCACGCCGATGCAGTGGGCATTACTGCTGGCACTAGGGCTGGGCCCCACCGGCTTGGCGTTCTGGCTTTGGGATATCGGCACAAAGCGCGGCGACCTCGCCGCGCTGGGCACGATTTCCTACGCGGCCCCGCTGCTGTCCACCGGCCTGCTGCTTGTATTCGGCCGCGCCCAGCCACACTGGAGCCAGGCCGCCGCGCTGGCCCTGCTGCTGGGCGGCGCCTACCTCAGCACGCGCCGCAAGCCCCGACAGTAGCGAGGTTGCGCTGTGTTGGCTCTGGCGCCGTGGTCACCGCGGAGGCGAGCATCGCCTCCTGCTCAGTGAAGCCTTTTATTTCGCAGGAGACGACGCTCGCCTCCACGGCGCCCTCGGTGCGGCGCGCTGAGGTTGGCTGATCGGCACCACGGCGCGTTCGTCGCGGTTTGCTTGCGCCTGTGGCAGCTCGTTGTCTCCCGCTGCATCTTTCCTGCAGATTGGGTTTGGTTGAATCGTGGCCTGCTTCGAGGATAGACCTTGCCTAGCGCGGCGCGTCCCTTCGGACGCTTTTAGGA
>JANNQY010000004.1:0-13556 GCA_031400995.1 Lysobacteraceae bacterium | reverse complement strand
GCGTTGGCCACTTCGTGGTGGTGCACTTCCACTTCCTGGCCGGCGGCCATCAGCAGCTTGCACATTTCGGCGCGGATGTCGTGCAGCTGGTCGGTGGGAGCAACGGGGAAGTAGCCGCCCTTCACGCCCGGGCGGTAGCCGCTGTTGCCGCCCTCGTACTTCTTCTTGCTGTTCCAGGCCGCTTCCTCGGAATCAACTTCGAAGAAGGTGTGGCCCATGTCGTTGGCGAAGCGCACCGAGTCAAAGATGAAGAACTCGGGCTCAGGACCGAAGTAGGCCTGGTCGGCGATGCCGCTGGCCTTGAGATAGGCCTCGGCGCGCTTGGCGACGCCGCGCGGGCAGCGCGAGTAGCCCTGCATGGTGGCCGGATCGAGCACGTCGCAGACCAGGATCAGGGTCGGGTCGGCAGTGAACGGATCAATGACCGCGGTGTCGGGATCCGGCAAGAGCACCATGTCGGATTCGTTGATGCCCTTCCAGCCCGAGATGGACGAGCCGTCGAACATCTTGCCGTCTTCGAACAGCGCCGGCTCGACGATGGAGACCGGGAAGGTGACGTGGTGGTGCACGCCGCGCACGTCGGCGAAGCGCAGGTCGATGAACTCGACGTCGTGGTCTTTGATGAGTTTTTCGATGTGTTCCAGGGACATGCGGGCGGCTCCAGGGTGGGTGGGAATGCGAAGAATTCTGCAAGGCCCGTGCCAACCGGCATTGACAGGCAAGTTGCTGATTCAAAAAGGCGGCTGCGCTTAATCAGCCTGCACGCCGTCCGTTTCAGGTGCATTTCTGCCGACGGATGCACTATTTTGGTGCATTCTTGGCCTGCGCCAGCTGACGTATGCTTGCGCCATTAACGCCGGAGCCGCACCGCCTTGAACGACCTGCTTATCTCGCTGCTGCTCGGCATCATCGAAGGCCTGACCGAATTCCTGCCCATTTCCAGCACCGGCCACCTGCTGATCGCGCAGCACTGGCTCGGCGCGCGCTCGGACCTGTTCAACATCGTGGTGCAGGCGGGCGCCATCCTCGCCGTCACCCTGGTGTACCGGCAGCGGATCTGGGCGCTGCTGACGGGCCTGGGCCACGCGGAGCATCGCAACTACGCGCTCAAGATCGCGGCAGCGTTCGCGGTCACGGCCGCCGTGGGCCTGCCGGTGCGGCTGCTGGGGTGGGAACTTCCGGAAACGGTGACGCCGGTAGCCTGGGCCATGGTGTTGGGCGGGGTGTGGATGTTGCTGGCCGAACGCTACGCCGACCGCCTGCCTGACTCCTCGGAAATCACCTGGCTCATCGTGGTCGCCGTGGGCCTGGCGCAGGCCGTGGCCGGCGTGTTTCCCGGCACCTCGCGCTCGGCGGCAGCCATCTTCATTGCGATGCTGCTGGGGCTTACCCGGAAACCGGCGGCCGCGGAGTTCGTGTTCCTGGTGGGCATTCCCACCATGTTTGCGGCCAGTGGCTACGCGTTGCTGGAATCGTTCCTCCAGGGCGGCGCCGGCGCTGAAAACTGGTCCGGACTTCTGCTGGGGTTCACCGCTGCCACCATCACCGGCTTCCTGGCGGTGCGCTGGCTGGTGGGCTACATCGCCACGCACCGCTTCGCGCCGTTCGCTTGGTACCGCATCGGCCTGGGCGCAGCGCTGCTGCTGGGCCTGCCGGCCGGCGGCTAGGCCGGACTCAGCCCAGCGGGTAGCCCAAGCGCACGGCGACCGGCGTGAGCCGGGCAAACTCCGGGCCGAAGGCATCGCGGTACTGGCGCCAGTGTCCGGCCGGGAAACGCGCACCGTTGCCGAACAGCGCAGGTAGCGGCTGCTCCAAACCGAGCGCCCGTTCGATGGCTGTGGAAGCTGCGCCGGCATCCCGGTCCATGAAAGCCAGCGTGGTGGCCTCGGGCTGCGCGTCACGGTGGTCGGCCAAGGCTTCCAGCCCAACCGCCAGCCAATCGGCAGCCAACCCCAGTTCGGGCGCCGGCAGGTAGCCCTGCAGGCTGCCGTGGATGATCCAGTTCAGGAAGGCATCGCGCGGGTCGGTGAGCAGGGCGAGTACTTTTGCACCGCGCAGCGCGGCCAGGGTGTAGCCGTCCAGATGCGGCAGCCAGTCCACGGTGGTGGCCGGGTCCAGCCCCATCGCCTGCAGCGCAGCCTGCCAGCGCTCGGCGCTGCCGGCCTCTGGGTGGCCGGGCACGAATCGCAGCAACCCGAAGCCATCGCCCGCCGAGGTGGAGCCGATGCGGTCAAGCTGCACGCGCTCACCCAGCTGCCGCTGAATTTCTCCCAGCACGAACTCCGCACGCACACCCACCGGCGACCAGACCAGCGTTCCCGCGATCGAGCCGTCAGGCGCTTGGTCGGCCGACACGGGCCGGGGCGGGGGCAACTGGTTGTCGCCCGGGTGGCGCACCATGGCGCGCCAGCGTTCACCCGCCTCGTCGTAGCGGCCCAAGGCGTCCAGGGCCATTGCCGACCAACCCAACAGGTTGCGCTGGGGCGTGGCGCTGCTGGCGTGCGGCAAAAGGGCTTCGGCGCGAGCCAAGGCCTGCGCTGGATCACGCTGCATTTCGGCCTGGATCTTGATCAGGGCACTGCTGTGCGGCAGCGGATTTTGCGCCAGGGCACGGTCGGCATAGGCCTCGGCCAGCGCCGTTTCGCCCGACGTGTTGTGGAAGTCGGCCAGCAATTCCAGGCAGGCCACGCTGTCGGGATTGGCGTCCTGCCAGCGATCGAGCAGGGCCTTGGCGCCTTCGCCCACTCGGCCGGACAGGTTCAGGCGCAGCATCCAAAGTTCGTCGCTGGCGGGGGATTTTTCAAGCGCCGCTTCGGCCAGCGCAAGGGCTTCGTCGATGCGGTCCAATTGCACCAGCAGGCCGGCGGCTTGGCGCAGCGTGGGGGCGTGGTCGGGGCGTTCGGCCAGCAGCGCCAGGTAGTCCGCGAGAGCGACGTCGCCTTTGCCGGTGGCGGTCAGGATTTCGGCGCGCAGGCCGCGGGCAGCGTGCTCGGCCGGGTGCAGGGCCAGCAGTTCGTCCAGCGTGGCCAGGGTTTCTTCGGCCTTGCCCTGGCGGCGGCGCGCCTCGGCCAGCGCGCGCAGGGTGTTGGGCGCGCGCGAGGGATCCAACGCCAGCGCGTTGCTCAGGGCCTGCTCGGCGAACGGCCAGGTGCCGCGGGCCAGGAAGGCCATGCCCAGGGCCAGTTGGGCGGCGGCAAGGCTGGGGTCAGCCTGGGCTGCGGCGGTGAAGCAGCGCAGGGCCTGGTCGGGATTGCCGCGGGCTTGGGTCACATAGCCTTCGGCCACCAGGACTTGGGGGTGCTCGGCGTTCACGCGCTGGGCCAGGCGCAGGTTGCGTTCGGCCTCGGCCAGGTCGCGCCGGGCCATCGCCAGGTGCACCAGCGTGACGTAGGCGCCCAGCTGGTTGGGGTCCAGCGCCAGGGCTTGTATCAGGCCCAACATGGCGGCGTCATGGTTGCCTTGGGCCAGATCCAGCGACGCCAGGCTGAAATGCAGGCTGGACTGATCCGGCGCCAGCGCGATGGCGCGCTCGAAGGCGGCGCGGGCGCCGGCGACATCGGCGACGCGCTGCAGACTGACGCCGAGCAGATGCTGGGCGGCGGCATTGTCGGGCTGGGCGGCCACGGCGGCACGGGCGGCGGCCAAGGCGGTGGCGTTGTCGCCCTGGCGAAGGGCCTCGTTGATCTTGGCGAGCATGGGAATCTTCGGGCTAAACGGAGGGCGCGATTGTATCCCGAGCCGCGCCGGCGGCCGCCGCTTCCAGCCGCGCCGTGACCCAACGCTCGGCGTAGCCGCTCAGGTTGGCGCCTTCCAGGAAGCCGCAGTGGCCGCCGAACTGGACAATTTCGAGCCGCGAATGCGCCGGCAGCTCCAAGATCGGGAAACCCGCCACCGGGATCACCGGATCGTCGGCAGCGGCCAGCACGCTCACCGGCACGGTCAGGCCGGCCAGCCGTCCGCCCGCCACCGCATAGCCGTCGAAGTAATCTTCCACGTCGTCCTTGCCGGTGTGTCGCTCCACCAGCCAGTGGGTGAGGCTGCGCATGTCGCGCGCCAGGATGCTGTCGTCAAAGTCGTGATAGTCCGGAAACAGCGCGCGCTTGCGCAGCAGCGACCGCCGCCATTTCTTCATGAAGTACCAGTGGTAAAGCGGCAGCCCGGATTCCAACGCTCGCATCACCGCTGAGGGATCAATGGCCGGGCACACCGCAGCGGCATGCACCAGCGGGATGCCCGCGCCGGGCGCCGCCAGCGCCAGCCGCAGCGCGAAGTTACCGCCCAGCGAATAGCCTGCCGCCATCATGGGCCGTGCCGGGAAGCGCCGCGCCACTTCCGCCGCGGCCTGCACCACTTCGGCCAAACGGCAGGAGTGGAACAGGTCCCGGTTGAGGTGATGGGTGTCACCGTGGTCGCGGAAATTGAGCCGGAACGTTTCGAAGCCCTTGGCCAGCAGGTGCGCCGCGGTGTGGCGCATGTAGCCCGATTCGGCGCTGCCCTCCCAGCCGTGCAGCAGCAACACCATCCCACGCGGCTCCGCGCCCGGCACGTGGCTGTGCAAACCCTGCAGGCGCACGCCGTCGTCGACCTCGATGATGTGTTCGGTGGTTTTCGTGCCCAGCCGCTTCAGGGCGCGGCCACCGGCGGCGCGGCGCAGCGGCATCGAACTGAGCACCGACTGCAGGTGGGCGTTGCGCAGCCAGCGCGGCGGCCGGTACTCGCCCGGCATGGCTCAGGCCGCCATGGCCGCGATGATGCGCTCGCGGCAGGCTTGTGCCATGCGGCTGCGGCCATCCTCGCTGGAGGCCACTGGCTCCAGGAAATGCACCTCGGCCACCCGCGTCGGTTCGCCCAGCAGGCGCACGATGTTCTGCAGGAAGTTCTCGCCCGGGGCAAACGCCACCACCGTCTGCGCGTCACCGCGCAGGCCGTACTTGAGCGCCACCGGCTGCGCGGGCACGTTGGCCAGCACCGCGGGCTGGAAAATACGCGCATGGAAGGTGCCGATGCGGTCACCTCCCAGGGTGCGGCCTTCGGGGAACACGCCCACCGCCAAACCCTGCTCCAGCCGCTGCACCATCTGGTGCATCACGCCGTGCAGCGAGTCGTTGTTGCCGCGATGGTGATAGATAGTGCCGCCGCGGCTGGCCACCCAGCCCACCAGCGGCCAGCGAGCGATCTCGGCCTTGGCCACGAAACCCATCATCCGCTGGCTGTGCATCAGCTCGATGTCGATCCAGCTCACGTGGTTGGCCACGAACAGCGCCGCGCCCGGCAGCGGCGTGCCGTAGCGGCGCAGCCGAAAGCCGAAGATCCGCATCAGCAGGCCCGACCACAGCCGGATGGCCTGGTGGTCCAGGCGCTCACCGCGCAACTCCAGCCGGGCCGAGAGCGGGTTGATCATCAGCAGGGTCAGCGGCAGCGCCAGGCCCACGTGCAGGGCCAGCAGCGGGACGCGCCAGAGGTAGCGCAGCGGACGACGCCAATCGCGGGGCAGGCGAGCCGCTTCAGGGGAAGATGACATTGATTGCATTGTGCCGCAGCGCTGGCTGAGTAAATACCCGACCGAGGAACCCGGCGCGCGGATCAGGCCCGGAAGAGCGCGCGGCCGCTTGCCCGCGACGGCGCCCTTGCCCGGCCGGCAGCGGCTACTGCCGCCAGCCCTGGGTCAGCGCACCCGCATCAAGCCCGGGCGATAGGCACTGGTATAGCCGCGGCGAGCGTAGCCGGAGCTGTCGCCGTAGCCACCGCCCATCTCACGGTTGCGCTGGCGGTGCATGCGGTCCACCAGTTCGTCGCGGCGGGATTCGAGCCAGTCGGCGCGGCCCACGGTGGCCGGATCCAGGCCGCGCAGGTCGGCTTCGCGCTGGCGGAATTCGCAGAATTCATCGTACGCGGCGATTTCGTGGGTGAGTTCTTTCACGCACATCTCGATGGCGATGGCGTCGTCGAAATAGCCCAGCACCGGCACGCTGTCAGGGATCACGTCGGCGGGGTCGGCGAAGTACACCAGGGCCGAAAGCACGCGCTGGCGGTCATCCTCGCCCAGATGCCAGCCCTCGTCGCGGGACATGGCGATCAGGGCGTCCAGGCGGTCGAGGCGCTCGGCGATGAAGTCGGGCACCTCGATCTTGTTGGCTTCGATCAGCAGGGTGGACGCGGCGGCGATGATCTCGTCGGCGGTCTTGTGCGCGGCGCTGGCACGCGCCGCGGCCAGGGCCGAGGTGAAGTGCTCGAGATCGCGGTCGGAGAGTTCGAAGCTGATCGAAAGAGGCATGCGGGCGGGTCCGGCGGTCGTTTGCGAGAGGATGCAGCCTAGGCTGGGGCGGGGGCCGCGTCAATCGAATGCCGGGGCGGCGGCAGCCAGCGAGCCGGCTAGAGGATGGGCACCAAGCCGGCGCCAAAGGCGGTGATGATTCGGGTGTAGACGGTCTTGAGCGGCAGATCCACCTCTGGGAAGGCCCCCACGTCCCGATAGCAGGCGTAGAACTCCGGGTGGCCCGGTGCCAGGGGCTGGCAGCCGGGCTGCAGCTCGTAGCTGGTGGCGTAGGGGAAGGGCCAAAGATCGAACAGCGGCAGCTGGGAGGAAATCTTGCCCAGGCTGTAGTTCAGGCCCGAGAACACCGGGGGCTTTTCCTGCGCGGCGATCAGCCAGGCGTTCTCCGGCGCCATGTCGCTGCGGATGCTGGCTTCCAGCGCCGCCGCGAAGGCCGCGTCGTGCACCACCACCATGGACTCGGTGTTGAAGTGGTCCGAGCGCGGGTCGAAGTTGTGGCTGCCCACCACGCCAATGCGGCCGTCTACCACCAGCGATTTGGCATGCAGGCCGATGCGCACGCCGGCGCGCTTGAGCGGCACTGGCCCATTGCCCGACCCCGAGCCGAACGCCGGCAGGTGCGCCGCCGACTGCGCGCCCAAGACCCCAGTGGCCGCCACGTTGATCGGCGCATCGGCCGGATAGGGCTTGTACTCATAGATTTCGAAGCCCATCTCGCGCAGGTACAGGCGCTTGTACTTGTGGCTCATCGCGTACACGGGGAACGCGTCGGTGGCCGCCAGTGAATTGGTGGACACCAGGATGCGCGGCGGCGTGGGGCGCTCGCGCAGCTCCCGGAACAATTTGCGCGCTGGCCGCGACAGCACCAGGTAGGGCGTCTGCAGCACCAGCTCGCGCTCGGTGCCGGCCACGAGGTCGCGCATGGCGACCGATGCATCCTGGTCCGGTTCACTGCCACGCGCGTGCTTGTCGGGCAGGTCGGCGAAGAACTCCACCCGGCCCACGGCCAAGGTCAGCGGCTGCAGCCGCGCGAACACCGCGTCGCCGTCCCCCGCCTCGGCGTGCATGGCTTGGACGCGCGGCGAGCGCTCCGCCCCCGGCGCCAGCAGCGCATTGGCCGGAGAGCCTCCGGTGCGAAGCAGGAGCTTGGCAACATCGGCCAGACTTTCCGCCGGCAGGCTGCGATCGTCGTTCCAGAACGCCTCGAAGTTGGCGGCCATGGCCGCCGCTACCGGACCCGCCACCAGCAGGTCGCGATCGCGGTAGTTGAAGCCCGGCGCCCAGTCGAAGTACCGGTCCTGGATGTTGCGGCCGCCGGTAACGCCCACTTCGCCGTCCACCAGCAGCAGCTTGGTATGCATGCGCTGGTTGAACCGCGTGAAGCAGCACAGGATGCCCGCCGCGTACTGCAGCTTCTCGGTCCTGGCTTCATCGAAAGTGGGGTTGTACAGCCGCAGCTCGAAATTGCGGTGCTCGCCCGCCAGCGTCGCCTGCAGGTTGGGATCGGGCAAGCCGTAGAGTTGGTCCAGCAGCAAGCGCACCTTGACGCCGCGGCGGGCGGCGGCCAGCAGTTCGTCCAGCACCAGGGCGCCGCTGTCTTCGGAATCGAAAATGAAACTTTGCAGCTCGATGCTGCGGCGGGCGGCGCGGATAAGGTGCACGCGCGCCAGCAGCGCGTCCTGGCCGCGATCGAGCAGGGTGACATGGTGGCGGGGCGCTTCGGGCGTGGAGGCGTCGATGGCCGCACGGCCCAGGTCCAGCAGCGGCGACTCGACGGCGCAGTCCACCCCGGAGCGGCA
This sequence comes from Lysobacteraceae bacterium, assembly GCA_031400995.1. Lineage (GTDB taxonomy): Bacteria > Pseudomonadota > Gammaproteobacteria > Xanthomonadales > Xanthomonadaceae > Arenimonas. Next base: position 5,483 of record JANNQY010000004.1, on the reverse strand, counting down.
GCCCACTTGTGCGCTGCGGTCGGCATGCGCCAGCTCCACTGCGGCTTCGCGCTGGCGCGTGGACAGCGTGGAGCAGCCGGACAGCGCCAGCAGCATCAACATCACGCCGGAATGTCGCCAACGCAGGATCATGGCGTCAAGGTTGGCGCAATCTCACCAGGAAGTCGAAACCCACCGCATCGCCCACCCACAGCCGCTGGCTCTGCATGCCGAAGCTGCGGCGGCTGACCGTGCCGTAGACCCGGATGTGACAGGCGTGCCCGGGGCGCTTGCAGTCGCTGGGCGCCAGCGTGAACGTCACCGGCTTGCGGCGGCCGCGCAGCGACAACTCCCCCGCCAGCTGCCCGCCGGTACTCAGCAACGCTCGCGGAAAAGGCTCCGAAACGAAGCCGATTTCCGGGTGGCGCTCTACGTCCAGGAAGCTGCGCGAGCGCGTGCTGCGCAGCATCCAGCCCGGGCCGTCGAGCTCCAGTTCGCGCGCATCCACCCGCACCTGTACTCGCCACTGCTTGGCGCCTGCGGGCTCGAGTTCACCCTCGATGCCGCGGAACCGGCCGTCGACGTCGCCGGCCAGGCGCACGCTCACCGCAAAGCGAGCCTCGGAAGTGGCCGGATTGAAGGATTCGCGGTGCGGGGCAGCCATTACCGATGCGGCCAAGCCGGCCAGGCAGACCACGCCCAGCCACGCCCGGCTCATCTGCTCACGGCCACCAGAACGCGGCGAGGCGGGCGATGCCCGGCTCCAGCGCCGCCTCGGCGGGCAGTGCCAGCACGGCGATACCGCCGGCCGGCATCCCGCGGAAATCGCCCGACTGGCCGGAGCTAAGCAAGGCCGCCAGTTGCTCCAGGCCCGGATTGTGGCCGATCAGCAGCACGCGGCTGATGTCCCGGTGGTCGTCGGCCACCTGCATCAGCATGCCCGGCGTGGCGTCGTAAATACGCTGCTCGTGCCGCACTTCCACGTAACCCAGCGCCGCCAGCGCCTGCTCCGCGGTCTCCCGGGTGCGGCGTGCGGTGGAACAGACCACGCGATCGGGCACATAGCCGTGATCACGCAGCCAGACCCCCGCCGCCTCCGCCTCGGCCTGCCCCTGCAGCGACAGCGGCCGATCAAAATCTTCCTGGCCCGGCACCAAAGCCTCAGCGTGGGCATGACGGAGCAATATCAGTTCGCGCATGGCAATCCTTGGCGGCGAATAACGGTGTCAGAGTGACTTCTTGAGCCAGCGCAGCAGCGGCGCCCAGTCGTCCTGATGGCTGCGAACTTGTTCGGATCGGTAGTCAAAAACGCTTTTGCCCAGCGCCACCAGCAGCACATAGGCCTGGGTGTCGCGCAGCTCGGCCACCAGCGGGTAGGGCCAGGCCTTGAGTTGGGCGGTGGCCTGCTGGGAAGCGCTGGTCCAGGGCTTGAGGCGATTGCCGACGATGGCCACCGGCAGCTTGCCCTTCTTCACGCGCGGGTGCGCCACCAGGCTATTGAGGAAGGGCACGGTGGCTTCCAGGTCGATCATGGACGGCAGCACCGGCACGATGACGGCGTCGGCGCGGTCAAGGAACGCGGTGAGGTCCTCGCCCATGGCGCCGGCCGGGGCGTCCACCACCAGCCGCTGGATGCCCTCGGGCAGGGTTTTCTCCCAGCCGCGGCGGCTGCCGTCCAGCGGCAGCACGGCGGTGTCCATGGCGGCGCGCTTCTCGCACCAGTGGGTGGAGGATTTTTGCCGGTCGGCGTCCAGGATGGCCGTAGCCTTGCCGTCGACGGCGAAGTGCGCGGCCAGGTTGGTGGCTACCGTGGTCTTGCCGGCGCCTCCCTTCGAACTGGCCACCAGGATCATGCGCATGCCCGACCTCCGTCTCAAGGAAGAGACTGCACTCTAACCCGGCTGGCGCGGGCGAAGGAAGGCGACCGAGCAGAAACTCTAATACGGTGTGTGACCGTGGGGTTGACCCTGTTCACGGCGCGCTCGCGCCACGTCCGTTCGGGTCCCACAGCCAACCAGCGGAGGGCGCATGCCTGCACCCCCGGCCCCGGGCCTGCATTCCCCGGATTTCGAGCGCGACAGCTGCGGTTTCGGGCTGATCGCCAACCTTGACGACCGTCCCAGCCCTGGGCTGGTGCAGGCCGGCCTGCGCGCGTTGGCGCGGCTGACCCATCGTGGCGCGGTGGGCGCCGATGGGCTCAGCGGCGACGGCTGCGGGCTGCTGATGCGGCGGCCGCAGGCCTTCCTGGCGGCGGTGGCGGCCGAAGTGGGCATTGTTTTTGCGGCCACCGATGCCTGTGGAACGATTTTCCTGCCTGAAGACGCGGCGCGGGCCGCGGCCGCGCGCGCTGCGTTGGAGCAAGCAATAGCTGCGCGCGCGCTGGTGGTTTCGGGCTGGCGCGAAGTGCCGGTGTCGCGCGCCGACTGCGGCGAGATCGCGCTGCGAGGGCTGCCGCGCATTGAACAAATATTCGTTCGCGCGCCCGCCGGGCTCGATGCCGTCGGCTTCGAGCGCGAATTGTTCCTGGCCCGTCGCGCCGCCGAGCAGCAGCTCGCCGGCGAGCCGGAGTTCTACGTGGTCACGCTGTCGGCGGCCACGCTGGGCTACAAGGCCATGGTGCTGCCGGATGCCTTGGCGCGCGTATTCCCGGACCTGGCCCGGCCCGAGCTGGCGTCGTCCGTGGTGGTGTTCCACCAGCGCTTCTCCACCAACACCGCGCCGGCCTGGAAGCTGGCCCAGCCTTTCCGCCTGCTCGCCCACAACGGCGAAATCAACACCATCGAAGGCAACCGGCACTGGGCGCGCGCGCGCGCCGCGCACTGGCACACGCCAGAGCTGGCGCTGGACACGCTGATGCCGCTGGTGTCCGAACACGGCTCGGATTCGCAGAGTCTGGACAACATGCTGGAGCTGCTGATGGCCGGCGGCATGGACCTGCTGCAGGCCATCCGCATCCTGGTGCCGCCGGCCACGGCGTCGCTGGAATACAAGGACCCCGACCTGGCCGCGTTCTACGAGTACTACGGCCTGTCGCTGGATCCCTGGGACGGTCCGGCCGGCTTGGTGATGTGCAGCCCGCGCTACGCCGCCTGCCTGCTCGACCGCAACGGCCTGCGCCCGGCGCGCTGGCTGCTCACCGCCGACCGCACCCTGGTGATTGCGTCGGAAACCGGCGTCTACGACGTGCGCGACGAGGACGTGGTGGCCAAGGGCAAGCTGGGCCCGGGCGAAATGCTGGCGGTGGACCTGGAGCGCGGCGAGCTGCTGGACAGCGACGCCATCGACGCCATCAACAAGGCGCGCGCGCCTTTCAAGGCCTGGCTCAAGCAGGGCGTGACCTACCTGAGCACCAGCCTGGTGGACCCGTCGCTGGCGGCTGAACCTTTCGACAGCGCCACGCTGCGGCGCTTCCAGAAATTGTTCCAGCTTACGCGCGAGGAGCGCGAAGCCGAGCTGCGCGTGCTGGCCGAGACCGAGCAGGAAGCCACCGGCTCGATGGGCGACGACACGCCCGTGGCCGTGCTGTCGCAGCGCATCCGCCCGGTATCGGACTATTTCCGCCAAGCGTTCGCTCAGGTGACCAACCCGCCGATCGATCCGCTGCGCGAGCAGGTGGTGATGTCGCTCACCACCCAGTTGGGGCCGGAAGGCAACGTGTTCGAAGCCAGCGCCGACAGCGCGGTGCAGGTGATGCTGAACTCGCCCGTGCTGTCGCAGCGCAAGCTGCGCCAGCTGCTCGCGCTGCCCCGCTTCGCGCAGGCCAATGCGCTGCTGCCTCTGTACTTTGGCGGCGACGAGTCACTCCCCGAGGCACTGCGGCGCCTGTGCGCGCAGGCCGAAGCCGCAGTGCGCAGCGGAGTAGTGATATTGCTGCTGTCCGACCGCTACCCCGAGCGCGGCCTGACGCCGGTGGCGGCACTGCTGGCTACTGGCGCGGTGCACCACCATCTGGTTCGCGTCGGCCTGCGCTGCCGCGCCAACCTGGTGGTGGAAACCGGCGCCGCCCGCGACGCGCACCAGATGGCCTGCCTCATCGGCGTGGGCGCCACCGCCATCTATCCTTATTTGGCCTACCAGACGCTGTCGGCCCTGGGCCGGTCCGGCGTGGTGGACGGCAAGCAGGGCAACGAGCCGGCCGAACTGGGCCGCAGCTACCGCCGCGGCATCAAGAAAGGCCTGCTCAAGATCATCTCCAAGATGGGCATCAGCACCATCGCCAGTTACCGGGCCGCGCAGCTGTTTGAAATCGTTGGCTTGGCCGATGAGGTCGTGGCGCTGTGTTTCCCAGGCATGGTGAGCCGGCTGGAGGGCGCGGGTTTCGCTGAGCTTGAAGCCGAGGCGCGCCAGCTCGCCGCGCGCGCCTGGTCGGACATAGACGACATCGAGCCGGGCGGCCGCCACAAGCTGATGGTCGGCGGCGAATACCACATGTACAACCCGGACGTGATCGCCAGCCTGCAGCGCGCCGTGCGCAGCGGCGATGCCGCCGACTACCAGCTGTACGCCGACCACGTGGACAGCCGCCCTGCCTCAACCCTGCGCGACCTGCTGGCCCTGCGCAGCGACGTGGCGCCGATTGCGCTGGAGCAAGTGGAGCCCGCCGCCGCCATCTTGGCGCGCTTCGATTCGGCCGGCATGTCGCTGGGCGCGCTCTCGCCCGAGGCGCATGAAGCCCTCGCCATCGCGATGAACCGCCTGGGCGCGCGCTCCAATTCCGGCGAAGGCGGCGAAGACCCGGCGCGCCACGGCACCGAGAAGCGCAGCAAGATCAAGCAAGTGGCCTCGGGCCGCTTCGGCGTAACGCCCGAGTACCTGGTGAACGCCGAAGTGCTGCAGATCAAGATTGCCCAGGGCGCCAAGCCCGGCGAAGGCGGCCAGCTGCCGGGCCACAAGGTGAACGCGATGATCGCGCGCCTGCGCTACGCCAAGCCCGGCATCGGCCTGATCTCGCCGCCGCCGCACCACGACATCTACTCCATCGAAGACCTCGCGCAGCTCATCTTCGACCTCAAGGAAGTGAACCCGGGCGCGCTCGTGAGCGTGAAGCTGGTCTCGCACGCCGGCATCGGCACCATCGCGGCGGGCGTGGTGAAGGCCTATGCCGACCTGATCACGGTGTCGGGCTACGACGGCGGCACCGGCGCCTCGCCCATTTCCTCCATCCACCACGCCGGCACGCCCTGGGAAATGGGCCTGGCCGAAGTGCAGCAGACCCTGCGCGCCAACAACCTGCGCCACCAGGTGCGCGTGCAGGCCGACGGTGGCCTCAAGACCGGCCTGGACGTGGTGAAGGCCGCCATCCTGGGCGCGGAAAGTTTTGGCTTTGGCACCGCGCCGATGGTGGCGCTGGGCTGCAAGTACCTGCGCATCTGCCACCTCAACAACTGCGCCACCGGCGTGGCCACGCAGGACCCGCGGCTGCGCGCCAACCATTTCATCGGTCTGCCGGAAATGGGCATGAACTTCTTCCGCTTCGTGGCCGAAGACGTGCGCCGCTGGCTGGC
>JANNQY010000003.1:0-2432 GCA_031400995.1 Lysobacteraceae bacterium | reverse complement strand
GGCGCTGATGCTCGAGTGCCTGATCCAACTGCGAGTGGACAAGCCGGGCCTGATGGCCAGCTACCTGGGCCTGACCTTGGCCGGCGGCTTCGCCCTGGTCTGGGCGGGGGCGCGTTTGGCGGCCCTTCTGCGGCCAGTCTGAAGCCGCTTGGCCTGCCGCGGCAGCAGGCGTAGGCTCTAACTTCCGCTGGGGAGCAGGAGCAAGGTCATGCGTATCGTCATTGCCGGGGTATTGGGCGGTCTGGTGCTTTTTTTCTGGGGCTTCGTTTCGCACATGTTCCTGCCGCTGGGCGAGATGGGCATGGAGATGCCCAAGAACGAGGATGCGGTGCTGGCGGTGCTCAAGGAAAACCTGGGTGAGGAAGGGTACTACTTCATCCCCGGCATCTCCGCCGAGCAGTACGACGACCCGGCCGCGTTGGCGGCTTACGGGGCCAAGGCCAAGGCCAACCCCTACGCGTTCATCCTCTACCAGCCCGTGGGCCGCGACGACACCCAGATGGGTCCGCAGCTGGTGACCGAACTGATCACCAACCTGCTCTCGGCCATGCTCGCGGCATGGATCATCAACTTCGCTGGCGTGGGCTTCATCCGCCGCGTGCTGATGGCCGCCTCGCTGGGGCTGTTCGCTTGGCTGGCTATCAGCGTGCCGCAATGGAACTGGTTCCGGTTCCCACTGGACATGACCGTGGGCAGCCTGGTCATGAGCGTAGTGGGCTGGTTCCTGGCTGGCCTGCCCATGGCTTGGTGGCTAGGGCGCCAGCGCCGCTGATGCCGTGACCGCCCGGGGCGCGCTGCGCACGGGTATTCAGCCGCGACAGCGGCACTTCCATGGGGCCAGCCTTGCTCAAGCCATTCGGTAGCAACGTCACCTCGGTGTCGGCCCACGCCGATTTCAACAACGTCGCCAGCAGCGCCTTCGATGCCGGCCAATCACTGCCGCAGATGTTGATGGCGGCCTGCGAGCGCTACGGTGAACGTCCGGCTTGCACCAACCTCGGCTGCAGCCTCAGCTTCAGCGACATCAACCGCCTTAGCGCCGACTTGGCGGCCTATCTGCGGCACGACTTGAAGCTCGCGGCGGGCGAGCGGGTGGCGATCATGTTGCCCAACCTGCTGCAGTATCCGGTGGCGACGCTGGGCGTACTGCGCGCCGACCTGGTGGCGGTGCTGGTGAACCCGATGTACACCGCGCGCGAACTGCGGCACCAGTTGGCCGATTCCGGCGCCCGGGTGCTGATCGTGCTCGACAACTTCGGATCGGTGGCGCAGGAAGCCCTGCCCGGCACGGCCGTGGAGCAGGTGATCACCACTCGCGTCGGCGACATGCTGCCTTGGCCGAAGTCGCTACTGGTGGACGCCACGCTCAAGTACGTAAGAAAACTCATCAAGCCCTTCGCTATTCCCGGTGCGCAGCGCTGGCCCTCGGCGATGTCGCGCGGCGCCGGGCTGCCGCGCGTGGTGTCCCAGGCCAAAGCCAGCGACACTGCACAGCTGCAGTACACCGGCGGCACCACCGGGCTTTCCAAGGGCGCGGTGCTGGCGCATTCGGCCTTGATTGCCAACGTGGCTGCAGGCGAGCAGTGCTTCGGCCGCAAGCTCGATCCGCAGCGCGACGTGGCTTTGATTTGCCTGCCGGTTTACCACATCGCCGCCTACAGCAACTTGCTCTATACCCTCACCCACGGCGCGCACGCCGTGTTGATCACCAACCCGCGCGACATCCCGGCCCTGGTGGCGGCTTTCGCAACCGTGAAGCCGCAGCTGTTTTCCGGCGTGAATACCCTTTATGACGCATTGCTCAACCACCCGGATTTCGCCAAGTTGGATTTCTCCCAGCTCAAGCTGTGCCTGCAGGGCGGCACCGCGCTGCGCCGCGGCACCGCCGAGCGCTGGAAGGCCGTTACCGGGCTGGACGTGATCGAAGGCTATGGCCTGTCCGAAACCAGCGCCGCCATCACCTACAACCGCTGGGACGCCGCGAACCCGGTGGGTTCCATCGGCGTGGCGCTTTCGGAAGTGGAGATCAGTCTGCGCGACGAGCAGGGCCAACCCGTGCCGATGGGGGAGCCGGGTGAGCTGTGCGCCCGCGGTCCGCAGATGACCACGGGCTACTGGCAGCAACCGGGCGAGACCCGCGACGCGTTCTTCGAAGGCGACTGGTTCCGCACCGGCGACATCGCCAAGGTGGACGCGCAGGGCTATTACTACCTGCTCGACCGTCGCAAGGACATGATCCTGGTCTCGGGCTTCAACGTGTTTCCGAACGAGATCGAGGACGTGGTGGCCCTGCATCCGGGCGTGCTGGAAGCGGCGGTGGTGGGTGTACCCGACGAGAAGTGCGGCGAAGCCGTGCGCCTGGTGGAGGTGCGCAAGGACCCGGCCCTGAGCGAGGAAGACCTTCGCGCCCACTGCCGTAAGAACCTCACGGG
>JANNQY010000002.1:0-1916 GCA_031400995.1 Lysobacteraceae bacterium | reverse complement strand
CCGAGCGCAGTCAAGAGAAATTCTTGGTGGCGGGTGGTTGGTGCAGCGGCTACGCACGGGGACAATGAAGCATGCACATCCATCCGGGCAATCTGGACGTAACACCTTCCACCGGGCAGCTGTGGCTCGGCGCGCTGCTGTTTGCCATCGCGTACTGGCTTTTGCTGGTGTTGGGATTCCTGCACTGGCACTTGGCCAATGGCCTGTTGTTCCTCGCGTTCTGGCTGGCCCCATGGCGCGCGTGGCCGGCGATCGCGGTGGCGGTCGTGGTGGTCCGCAGCCTCAACGGCGTGGCAGTCGCCTGGTCGAGCGACATAGACGCACCCTTCCTGGGTTCCTGGGCCAACCCGCTGGCCTACGTGCTGGGCAATTGGCTCGAGCCGCTGCTGGTGGCGCCGGGCGCCTGGCTGCTGCGCCGCAAGGGCGCGGCTTTTGATCGTCCCGAGGGCATCATCCGCTTCCTTCTGGCGATATGCGTCGCCGCGGCACTGTTGGCCAGCAAGGATTTCGCCTACGTGGTCAACGAAGGCCTGGTCAGCGACCTGCGGCTCAACCACGTGGTGGATACGGTGCCCATCCAGGGCCCCGGGGCAGCGACGCTGTTGGTGTACTTCGTCCTGAAGAATTTCCTGGGCCACTTCGTGGGCATGCTCTTGCTGGTGCCGATCGGCGCTTGGATCGTTGATCGTGGCTATCGCGCCGGGAGCGCGGTGATCCTGCGGGCAGCCCTGCTTTTGCTGCCGATCGCGGTGATCTTGCTGGTGTTGGCGCTGCAGGCGCGGGAGGCGCCTTCGCTGCTGGAGATGCTGCGCATCGGCATGCTTATCATCGTGGTGGTGTTTGCCATGCGCCACGGTTGGCGCGGCGCGGCGTTCGCATTCCTTGCCGTCAGCGTCTTGATCGCCATCGAAGACCACCTCGGTCTGGCGCAGCAGTCGCCGGTCTTGCTGCAGCTGTTCGTGGCGATAGCGGGGGCGATGGCCCTGCTGCTGGGAGCCACCGCCGACGATCATCGCCGGCAGGCGCTCGAATTGACTGCATCCGAGCGCGGGCTGGCCGGCTTGGCGGATGAGCTCCGGGCGGCAGCGGCCCGCAACCTGCAGGTGGAGGAGCAGGAGCGCAAGCGCTTGGCCGCCGAACTACACGATGAGTTTGGCCAGAACCTTGCCGCGCTGCAGACGCACCTGAAGCTTGCCCAGCCGGGGTTCACCAGCGTCGGCCGTCCGGAAACGATCGAGAACCTGCTGGAGCTGGCCCGTGCGATGCAGGCCAATATTCGCGGCGTGCTCGATGCCCTGGCCCCGGTGGGGCTGGCGGAGCTTGGCTTGTTTGGCGCCATCGACCGCGGCGGCATCCGTCGCCTGGCCGAAGACGCCGGCCTGGTCTTTGAAACGCGGCTGGAGGGCGACTCGCGCCTGCTGGCTGCGATCGGTGAAGCGCAGCGCACGGCGGCGTTTCGCATCGCGCAGGAAGCCGTGACCAACTCCGTGCGCCATGCGCATGCGGTCCGGCTGTTGCTGCGCCTTCGGATCAGCCGCCGGAATGGTGCGCTCTGGCTGTTCCTAGACATCCGGGATGACGGTGCCGGGCGTCTGGAGACCTTTCGCAGCCGCAATGGGCTGGTTGGCATGAAAGACCGGGTGTTGGCCCTGGGTGGCCGGATGCACTTGCGCCAGCTGGAGCCCGGCCTGCGCCTACACCTGCTGATCCGGCAGGCGCTCGCCGGCTGAGCGGGGGCGCCTCAACGGCGGTTCCTGGGCTGATGCTCCAGGAGTGGGTTTGCACCCTTGAAGCCCGGTCGGTCGGCCCCAGATCAATCAGCGCTCAGGAAGGCTGGCTGTTCCATGAATGGAACAGACAGTGAACTTCTGGCCTATTCAGCACTCCAATAGGCCGAGTGCTAAACTTGACCCATG
>JANNQY010000001.1:0-2266 GCA_031400995.1 Lysobacteraceae bacterium | reverse complement strand
CACCGCGCCGTGCGCACGGATGGTTTCGAACATCGCCAGCGCCTTGGGGTCGCCGTTGATGGCGTCCTGCAGCTCGGTGCCGGTGTAGCCCAGCGCGGCGGCCTCGACGAAAATCGTGGGGATGCCCGCGTTGATCATCGTCACCGTCAGCGCGCCCACGCCCGGGACGTTCAGCACGTCGGTGAGGTTGCCGGTGGGGAACATGGCGCCGCCGCCTTCGCCTTCATCGGCCGGATCAATGAATTCCAGCACGATCTCCGCGGCCGGGAAGGTGACGCCGTCGAGTTCGAAATCGCCGGTTTCCTGCACGGCGCCGTTCGCGATGGGCACATGCACCACGATGGTCTTGCCGATGTTGGCCTGCCACACCTTTACCGCGAACGTGCCGTGCTGCGGCAGTCGCGTCTTGTCGATGAAGCCATTGGCGATCGCGAACGGCCCGACCGCCGTGCTCAGGTTGCCGCAGTTGCCGCTCCAGTCCACGAAGGCGGTATCAATAGCAACTTGGCCATAGAGGTAGTCCACGTCGTGGCCCGGCTGCGCGCTTTTCGAAATGATCACGCACTTGCTGGTGCTGCTGGTGGCGCCGCCCATGCCGTCGGTGTGCTTGCCGTAGGGGTCGGGGCTGCCGATCACCCGCATCAGCAGGGCATCGCGCGCGGGGCCGGGCATGCGCGCGGTTTCCGGCAGGTCCTCAAGGCGGAAGAACACGCCTTTGCTGGTGCCGCCGCGCAGGTAGGTGGCGGGGACGCGGAGTTGGGGTGCGGAGGTCATTTGTTCTCCTTGGATTCGCCCATCCAGTCCGGGATGTCCCGCTGCGCGTGCAGTACGCGCCAGACGTCGAGATGGGTCTCGAGTTCGACGTAGAGAATCAGGTACGGGAAGCCGTTGACCGGCCAGAACCGCAGCCCGTCCAGGTTCAAGGGCATGGCGTAACGCGACGAACCGCTGGCCGGGTGGCGCGAGACATGGGCAATGCCGTCCTCAATGCCAGCCAGGAACCGCTCGCCCACTGCCACGCCCGCTTGGCTCGCATACCACCAGGCGGCCTCGGCGGCGTCCCGCCGCGCGGCGCCGCGCCAGATGGCTGGCTTCACTTCGCGTGCCGGGCGCGGATTTCTTCGCGCATTCTCACGAACGTTTCGGGGGTGACCAGCTCACCCGGCCCCGAGTTGGCCCCCTCCAGCAGCAGGCCCCGCAGTTTCTCGACGTCGCGCTGTTTGCGGATGAGTTCCCGCAGGTATTCGCTGCTTGATCCGTACGCATGCTCGGCGACCTGTGCATCGATGAAGGCCTTAAGGTCGTCCGGGAGGGAGATGTTCATGGTGGCCACGGCAATCCTCTATGGCAAAATTTGCCATCGAAGTCTACGCTGCCCTAGGAGGCCCGGCAATGCGCGCTTGGCGCGAGCCTGCGTAGGCATTCGCCCCTGCTCAGGCCACCTGCGCAGCGGCAAGGAAATCCTGCGCAAAGCGCTGCAGCACACCGCCGGCTTCGTAGATGGACACCTCTTCGGCGGTGTCCAGCCGGCAGGTCATGGGCACCTCGATGCGTTCACCATCGCGACGCGTGACGACCAGCGTGAGCGTGGCGCGCGGGGTGCGCTCGCCGGCAACATCGAAGGTCTCGGTGCCGTCCAGGCCCAGCGTCTTGCGGGTTGTGCCCGGCAGGAACTCCAGCGGCAGCACGCCCATGCCGATCAGGTTGGTGCGGTGGATGCGCTCGAAGCCTTCGGCCGCGATCACCTCCACGCCCGCAAGCCGCACGCCCTTGGCGGCCCAGTCGCGCGAGCTGCCTTGGCCGTAGTCGGCGCCGGCGATGATGATCAGGGGCTGCGTGCGCTGCAGGTAGGTTTCTATCGCTTCCCACATGCGCATCACCTGGCCTTCGGGCTCCACGCGCGCCAGTGATCCTTTCTTTTGAACGCCATCTACGATCGCCATTTCGTTGGTGAGCGTGGGGTTGGCGAAGGTGGCGCGCAGTGCGGTCAGATGGTCGCCGCGGTGGGTGGCGTAGGAATTGAAGTCCTCTTCGGGCAGGCCCATCTTGGCCAGGTATTCACCGGCCGCGCTGTCCAGCAGGATCGCGTTGGACGGCGACAGGTGGTCGGTGGTGATGTTGTCACCCAGCAGCGCCAGCGGGCGCAGGCCGCGCAGCGTGCGCTCGCCGGCCAGCGCGCCTTCCCAGTACGGCGGGCGGCGGATGTAGGTGCTCTGCGGGCGCCATTCGTACAGCGGGCTCACTTTCTCGCCGGTTTCCACGGCCA